>JAFAEA010000061.1 GCA_023424355.1 Chloroflexota bacterium
TGATCGCCATTCTCCTGGGAACCGGAACTGCCGGTGAATCCGTGATTCCGCTGAGCCAACGAATCCTGCAGGAGAACGACGGTCTCAGTGGCCTGATGAAGCTGGAGCACGCCGAGCTTGCCAGCATCCACGGCATCGGCAAGGCGAAAGCAGCCAAGCTGAAAGCAGCCCTGGAGATGGGACGTCGCCTCGCCACCATCACCGATGCCGATCGACCCCGTGTCGCCACTCCGGAAGACATCGCCAGACTCTATGGCGTGGAAATGGCGTATCTGCCAACAGAGCAGCTAAGGGTTTTGATGCTGGATACCCGGCATCACATCATCGGTTCGGCGACCATTGCCCAGGGGTCGATTAATGCCGCCAGTGTCCGCATGGCGGAAGTGTTTACACCTGCAGTGAAACGCAACGCGCCGTATATCGCGCTGGTACACAATCACCCAACCGGTGATCCCACGCCATCCTCGGCCGACGTGTCTTTCACCCAGGAGGCGTTGAAAGCTGGTGCCATGTTGGATATCGGTGTGCTCGACCATGTGATCATTGGGCAAGGTCGGCATGCATCACTCAAACGACTCGGACTCGGATTCGACCGAACGGAGGAAACATGACATTTGATATCAGCAAGTTTGGATTCGGCATCACCGGCCATGTGCCATTGGAAGTCGTGCGGGAGCTCGCGCCGATTGTGGAGCAGGCGGGGTTCAACACCCTCTGGTTCAATCACACTCGCAAGGGCAATGCGTATGCTGCTATTGAAGTTGCGGCCGCAGTGACGGATTCCATCCGCCTCGCCACTGGTGTGACCTCGATCGACGATTTCATGAATACGCTCAATGTGATCGAGGAGGTGCGTTCTCGCGATTTGCCCGCGGATCGCCTCACTATTGGCATCGGAGCGAACAAGCCGCCGAGTCCGCTGCGCACAATCCACGAATCGATTGAACTGCTGCATGAGGAGCTTCCCGGTGTGCCCGTGGTGGTAGGAGCGCTGGGTCCGAAAATGCGGGCGATCGGTGTTCAGCAGGCTGATGGCATTCTTTTGAACTGGTTGACGCCGGAAGCGGCCGCTGCCGCCGTCGCTGATCGCAAGCGGGACGCGCCAGATACTGATGCCAGGGTGGCGTTGTACATCCGCTGCGCATTTGGACAAGAAAATCACGAAGCCATCCAGAAGGAAGCGGCGAGGTACGAATCGTTCCCGAGCTATGCTGCCAACTTCAAACGTCTGGGCTTCGGTGCAATGGATGCGGCCGTCTGTGTCGATTCCCCTGTCGATTTGCAGGATCGTCTGGCTCGCTACCAGGATGTGGTGGATGCTCCAGTACTCCGCGCGATCACGGCGGAGGATTCGGTACAGGCTTATGCTTCGCTGGTCGAGGCGGCCTTGAACTGATCCAGCTCGATAGCTGTCTCCAGACGCTGCAAGCTGGGCGGCCATTCGTGCGGACCGTTGTGGAGGCAGTCGCAATAGAGCGTGGCCTCGCCGAAATGATCCACCTGCAGGTGCCGAATGGTGGTCATGTGAGATCGCACCTGCATCGGTTCGCATTCCGTGAAGTTGGCCTTGTGATGCACGCAGTACTCTTCGGAGCGCACCGTCGGAGCTGCTATCTCGTCCGGCCGAACTTCCTCTGCAGGGACGGCCTTTGACGGCGGAACCACCGGTGCGGGTTCTTCGACAGGCTGTTGGACGTTCGCTTCTACCTGAGGTCGCTTTTCGGTGTTCGGATTCTTGTTCCGGCGGCGTCCACGACGGCGATTTCGTCCATTTGTACGTTCATTCTGGGCATCTGTCATTGTCAACGTTTACTCTTGGTACGGAACGGTCATCACTTGATCTCTACAGCATCTCACCGTTCTACGCGAATATGAATCAACATCGGGTCTTATAGAGGAAGCATACATGGCCAAGCAAGTCGGAATCGATCTCGGAACTGCCAACGTTCTCGTATTTGTGCGAGGCCGGGGAGTGGTGATCAATGAGCCTTCGGTTGTGGCCATCTCCGCGAAAGACGGCAAAGTGAAGGCCGTTGGCCTGGAAGCGCGCGATATGCTCGGTCGCGAACCTCGCGAAACGATCGAAGTCGTCCGCCCCATGCGTGATGGCGTGATCGCAGATTATGTGGTCACCCAGAAAATGCTGGAGTACTTCATCAACAAGGCTGTGGGCCGATTCTCCCTCATTCGTCCGGATGTGATGATCTGTGTTCCGGCCGGTGTCACGGGAGTGGAGCGCCGTGCCGTGCGCGAAAGTGCGCTCAATGCCGGTGCTCGACGAGCCTATCTCATCAGCGAGCCGCTTGCGGCGGCAATCGGCGCTCGCGTGCCGGTGGCAGACCCTTCCGGAAACATGATCATCGATATCGGTGGTGGTACCACCGAGGTCGCCGTGATCTCGCTCAACGGCATTGTCGTGGCCCGATCACTCCGGGTTGGCGGTAGCAAGTTTGATGATGCAATCTCCAACTACATCAAGCGCAAATACAACCTCCGCGTTGGTGAACGCACCGCCGAGGAAGTGAAAATCCAGATCGGCTCGGCTATGCCGACCGACGACGATCAGGTCATGGAAGTTCGCGGTCGCGATGAAGTGGCGGGTTTGCCGCGCACCATCCAGATCAGAGCCAGCGAAATAACCGATGCCATCACCGAGCCGCTTGAGGCCATCATTGGTGCCGTGCGCGCCGTTCTTGAGGAAACACCGCCCGAGCTTTCGTCCGATATCATCGACAAGGGCATGATTCTCACGGGAGGTGGCGCCA
>JAFAEA010000085.1 GCA_023424355.1 Chloroflexota bacterium
GGCCGCCAACCTGGGTGCAATCCGGGGCGAGGTTCATCGCGCTGTTCGGCCTGGCCTGCAGCATCTCCATCTGGCCGATCTGGCGTGGAATCATCCGGCCGGCGCTTGTTCGCGACCGTGCCTCCGCCAAATCAACCACCCGGGCGGTGCAACGTTGGGCGACGATCGCCATAGGAATCGCCTTCATCGGCTCGATCATCGAGCTGGTTGTCCATAGTCAAAGCGTGCGCGATGCTGGCCTGATCGATGGGGTGATGCAAACCCTTGGCCGCGATGAATGGGGCTTCTGGTGGCTCACCAGAACGGCACTACTGGCCATTCTCGGCATCGCGATGGCTGTCTCTCCGTGGTGGAACACCTCTCGCCATGCGTTCAACTCGTTTGTACTCTGGTCCATCAGTTTCATCCTGCCGTTCACCCTCGTGCTGAGTGGCCACGCCATGGACGATTCGGTTGGTCGCATCACCACGGTGGCGAGTCAGTACCTGCTGTATCTCACGCTCTCCCTGCTGCTGGGAGGTGCCATTTGCCTCGCGCTATTCCTGAGGACGATCGAAGCTACTCCGGCATTGGCAGAGGCACGACGTCGATTCATCTGGCTGGTGATTACTGCTGGCAGCATCGCGCTGCTCACCGGCATCTACCTCGCGGATATCTTTGCCGGTAATTGGGGCGCGATTACGGAAACCGCCTTCGGCAACGCTCTGCTGGCCCAGGCGATTCTCGCCGGACTCGCCGTGATCATCGCGATCGTGCTGCTGGTGCGATCCACCATTGGCAAATCCGGTTCACTGCTGGCGATGGCGCTTTCCGTCGTGCTTGCCGGCACACTGCTGGCCACCGGCACGATGGATGTGCTCACGCCGGCTCGAGCCGAGCTCACCGAGCGATCCGTGCAAACCCGTGAGGATATGTTGTTCGATGGTCGCCCCGGAATCTTCCTGGTGGCGCCGGGCCGTGCCGGTGTGAACCACTGGCGCCTGGAAACACCGGGAACGTATCTGCAGACCGAAACCCAGGTGTATGCCGAGCTCTCCAGCCCGGATTATCCCGAGATCGGTTCCAAGGAGGTACAGCTGTACCGCGTGCAGGGCAATGCCTTTGAGCATCACGGCACCGAATTCAGCCTGATTGGTGATTGGCAGATTACGGTGCGCATCGAGGAGCCCGGGTTCGAGCCATCCACCGCGACCTTCACCCAGTATTTTGGCGAAGAAAACACCACGGTTCAGCTTCCGGCTGCACCGCTGAAGTTCAAGAATCTTGCTGGCATCGCTGGTTTGATTCTGGCAGCCGTCGCTGCGATGGGTATCGCCACCACGGCGACTGCCGGCAAGAGTCCATTGCGTAAGGAAGCTGGCGGTCTCACGCTCGTCGCGGTCGGACTCGCAGCCGTCGTGATCCTGCAGGGACAAATCGATCCTCTGCTGGTGGTGGAGAGTGGGGAAGGAGCGATCAACCCCAACGATCTGGTGATGGTGCAGCGCGGTGAGGAAGCCTACATGACCTACTGCGCCAGTTGCCACGGGGTTGGGCTGCGTGGAGACGGTCCGCTGGCGGAATCGCTGAATCCACCACCGGTCGATTTCTCCCAGCCGCACACCAAGGTGCATAACGATGCCGATCTCATCTACTGGATCCAGTACGGCATTCAGGGCACGGCCATGCCGGGATTCAAGAGTCAGCTTGAGGATCAGGATATCCGCGATATCATCTCGTTCATCTATTGGTGGCAGCAGGATGATGGTGCCTCGTTCAATGCCGGTACACCGGAAGCCGAGGTGGAGCTGGGTGTGTGCGAGGTGACTCCGCTCTCGTTTGCCGATCTCACAGCCGTGTTCAATCATGGCCTGCATCCGGAAACACGACGCGGTACGCCGCTGGTGCGCGCGGCGGATTCCGAGGTGCCACCAAATGTGACCAACGAGGTGATGTGGACCATTGAGCAGATGGTGAACTGTGCCAATCAGGATCAGTTCCTGAGCCAGATTCGCCTCTTCACCCAGCCGATGTTGCAGGACATCTTCCCGCAGGGTGCGAGTTACGAGGTCACCACCCGCGCGACCTCGCCATCTCAGCCGGTGGCTCCGGAGGATGCCATCAGCATTCAGGATGTGCAGAGCGTGAATTACCTCGCCGATGGCCGCATCGCCGTGACGGTGATCTTCAACGATCCGGCAGGGATTGGTGTGGTGCCGGGGGCGAATCCGGTGTACCAGGTGACCTTGATTTTCGTGCAGGAAGATGGCGTTTGGTACATCGACGAAGTGCGGTGATCCGGAGAGCGTGGAATCATTCCCGCCTGATTGGGTCTCGACGTACGCCCGTGGTGCCGAAGGCGGCCGAACGAAGTGAGCAGCGAAGCGTGCCATTATCCGCGGGTCCAGGAACCGATTCCGAATGGCGAAATTTGGCCGGCAATTTGTAGACCCGTCCTGCACGTCGCGGAGCGGCGGGCATTGGGCGGGTTGGAGGGGAGATTTCGCCAGGCAGGATTGGTCCGTCGGAACCCCGCCCGAAGCGCCTGCGGGCGCTGGACGGGTCTACAAATCGGCACCGGGGGGCGTACACAGGTCCAGGTTGGCGAAATACCGCCATCGTAACCGTCACGACGTACGCCTGCGCTTTACGCGCGGGTTCCAGGAACAAATGCTGCATGGCGAGATTCCGCCATCGGAACCGTCACGACGTACGCCCGCGCTTTACGCGCGGGTCCAGGAACAAATGCTGCATGGCGAGATTCCGCCATCGGAACCGGTCCCTGCACACCGGGGATAATGGATCGCTTCGCTGTGCGGCTGTGCCGCATCCGCCTTCGGCACCCGGTGCTACGCTCAAACACCTACCCCTTCAACGCCCCTGCGGTGAGACCACTCTCCAGCCGGCGTTGGAACAACACGTACACCACCAGAGTCGGAACCATGGTGATGGTCATCGCGGCGAAGAGGCCGCTGTAATCGCTATCGTATCCCTGCTGAATCGCCAGGAAGTTCAACCCCTGACTCAGCACGTACCGATCCTCGCGACCCATCAACACCAATGGCAACAGGAACTGGTTCCACTGGCCGAGGAAGTTGAAAATCCCCATCGCGATCAACCCAGGTTTCGCCATCGGCAGCATGATCTGGAAGAAGGTGCGATACGGCCCGGCACCATCGACCACGCTGGCTTCGGCGATTTCGCCCGGGAGCGAGATGAAGAACCCACTGAGGAAGAAGATGGTGAACGGCAGCGAGTACGCGATGTACACCAGCGCCAGACCGTGATAGGTATTGCGAAGATGCAGATCGTCCATCAGGAAGTAGAGCGGCACCAGCCCCAGGAACATGGGAAACATGAGCCCGGCGGTGAACAGCAGAAAGATGAAGCGATTTCCCACAAACTGGAATCGGGTGAGCGCATACGCTGCCAGCGCCGAGATGAAGAGCGTACCGGTGAGCGACATGCTCATAACGATGACCGTGTTCAGCGCGTAGCGTCCGATACGGGCGGTGGTCCATGCGCGTTCAAAGTTCTCCCACAGCCATTCGCTCGGCAAACCGAAGGGATCGGTGAGGATCTCCATATCCGATTTGAACGATGTCACGATCATCCAGATAAACGGAGCGATCACGAGAATCGCCCAGAAAATCATTACCAGCTGGGTGCTGATCTGGAAGATGCCTTCGCCGAGGCTCCAGCGACTCCCGACCTTCGGGGCGACGGTTGGTACCTCTTCTGTCGGAGGTGTCGGTGTGTTGATTGTTGCCATCAGGTGTACTCCCTGGGTTCCGCCTGGTGGCGACTAGTATTCGTAGGTTTCGCGCTTGGTGACCCGCATGATCACTACCGAGAACAACAGCGTGAGCACCAGCAGAATCACACCAATGGCGGCGGCACTGCCCCAACGGTTCTTGCTGAATGCCTCGATGTACATGTAGATCGCCACGGTTTCCACACTGCGTCCGGCGCTGTTCTGGGCTCCGCTGGTGATCACCTGAATCACCACGAACATATCCAACGCACCAATGCAGATGTAGATGAGTCCGGTGCGGATGGTTTCCCACATCAGTGGCAAGGTGATATCCATGAACTGACGCCAACGACTGGCACCATCGATGGTTGCCGCCTCATAGAACGAGGTGGGAATCGCCTGCATGCTGGACATGAAAATCACCATGTAGAAGCCCACAGAGCTCCACACCACCACCGCGGCAACCGCCCAGAAGATGGTGCTGGCATTTCCCAGCCAGGCGCGTTGCATGTTCTCCAGTCCAACCCATTCCAGGCTGGCGTTGAGGATGCCGTAACGCGGGTTGTACACGTATTGAAAAAGGATACCGATGATAACGATGGAGATAACTTGCGGGAAGAAGAAGACAACACGGTAAAAACCGGAACCGAAGATGCCTCTGCCACCCTGGGTAAATAGCGATGCAAACAGCAGCGCGATAGAAAGCGTGAGTATTGGCAACACCACCAGGAACTTGCCGTTGTTACCAAGCGCACCCAAAAAGCGACCATCCGTCAGCAGATCGCGGAAGTTGGCGAGGCCCACAAAGGGCTTGTCTGCACTGGTACCGCTCCAGCTGGTGAGGGAGAGGTAGAACGCCTGAACATAG
The DNA here is from genome assembly GCA_023424355.1 of Chloroflexota bacterium. Taxonomy (GTDB): domain Bacteria; phylum Chloroflexota; class Chloroflexia; order Thermomicrobiales; family UBA6265; genus UBA6265. The sequence goes on from JAFAEA010000085.1 coordinate 4,602, forward strand.
GGGTACAGCACAAACAGGCCATAGAGAATCAGCGCCGGTGCGAGGAACGGAATTACAATTCTGTACTTGTGATGGTGCATGAATGGCTTACCCACACGATTCCCGGCCCCACAGGAGCCGGAATCGACAAATCGCAAACATCATACGGCCCGGATGCACAAGGCATCCGAGCCATATGTGGAGGTGCTAGCTGGCCGGAGTTGCGGCCGGGCTTGCTTCCGGTGTGCCTTGGCTCATGGAGTGCCAGGTTGGGTACAGCGGAACTTCGATCTTGGAGATCGAATCGTCCTCGCGAATCTGATCGGTGAGGGCCTGCAGATCGGCGATCACGCCATCGGCATCCTTCTGGCCGGTGAGCAGTTCGCTGAAGGCGAGCTGGGTGGCCTCGTTCATATCGGCATAGAGACCGGTGTAGCGCGAGAGCAGGCGATCCTCGCCGGCAGCATCGATGGCAGCCTGGGCCGAGGCAAATGCCGTACCGAGATCGAGACCATCGGCAGCACCCGTTACCGAGGACGGGCTCTTGGTGGCTTCCGAGAAGAAGCGAGCGCCTTCCTGGCTGAACAGGAGTCGGAGCCATTCCTTACCACCGGCAACGTTCTTGCCCTGGGCGAACACGATGAACGTTTCACCAGCACCGGCCTGAGTGGCGGTGAACGGGAGGGCATCCTCGGCGGTCAGGTTTGGTACCGGCTGCACCGTCATCTTGAAATCTGGTAGACCTTCCACCACATCCTTCATCTCGTTCTCGAGGAAGGTACCGCAGGGAAGGAAGGCGGCTTCACCCTGCAGCCAGAAGGTCTGGCTTTCGGTGTGGCTGAGGGCCTCGGTGCCTTCCATGATGTAGCCGTTATCAGCAAGTGCCTGGAATGCGCTGAGGCATTCCTTCACAATCGGCTGGGTCCAGGCATCTTCGGCGAGGTTGTTCAGCTTGTGCATGGCTTCCCAGCCACCAGCCTTGAACACCAGCTGATCCCACACGGTGCGCATGTACTGCGGGTACATACCCTGGTAGGTCCATGGCGCCATTTCGCCATCGTCCTTGATCACCTGGCAGAGTTCCAGCATTTCGTCCCAGGTTTGCGGGTATTCCCAACCCTTTTCCTCGAACTTGGCGGCGTTGTACCAAATGCCCCACATGCTCATGGCGTAGTTGAGCCAGTACTGCTTGCCATCCAGCACACCATCATCCTGGGTGCCGGTGACGAGGCTCTCGCGCACGGTGACGCCATCCTGACCGTAGGCAGGAGCGGCCATCAGATCCTCGAGATCGGCCAGCTGGCCATCGCGGAAGAGCTGGGTGTTATTGAAGTTGCCAGCACCAGAGTTATCCATCACATCCGGAGGGTTACCATCCACCACGCGGGCCTGGTACTGCTCCATCAGGCGCTGGGTACCGGCGTACGTGATCTCGGCATCCGGGAAGTTGGCGCCGTAGAGGTTATCGTTCACATTGATGGCATAGTCATCGCCATAGCCACCCTTGAAGATCACCACATCAAGCGGCGCGGCAGGATCGACACCCAACGGGTTGTCATCGCCCTGGGCAACAGCCTCGTGGGATTTCTGGACGAATGCGAAGGTAAGTGCCCAGGCAGAGATACCCAGAACACCGGCTCGCTGGATCATTTCGCGACGGCTCAGTCCCTTCTCAGCAACTTCCTTGAAGAGCTGATCGATCTTGGCCGCCTGATCTTTTGTCATGATCACGCCTGTTTCCTCCTGCAATGCCAAAGATGGCCATTGCTTTGAACGAATCCGCGTAGACACGCGAAAAAATCGAACCCAAATGCCGAAGGCGAAGAGACCTACGTTTGTGCACGCCGTGGTGCCCGTGTGGCAGTGCGTGCATCGTTGCATGCGGCCAATTCATATCCGGAATTCAAGTCAGTAAACGTAGCTTACCAGTTTGCCAACTTCTTCCACAACTGACTGATGATTAGTTAATACAATGCATAAAACGGTCAAGTTTGGGATTCGCTACGTCGATCGGATCCTCCAATCTACGATGCTGGCGATGCCTCCGGTGTACCGCTGCCGGACCCCGAATGCCATGCCGGGTAGAGTGGAACCTCAATCTTCTGAATCGAATCATCCTCGCGGATTTCATCGGTCAACGTTTGGAGCTCGGTCACCACCTCTTCCGCGGACTTTTGCCCGGTGAGGAGCTCCGAGAATGCGAGGTTGGCCGCTTCGGCCAGATCCGGATAGAGCGCCGCATACTGGGCAGAGAGCCGATTCTCGCCCGATGCCTCAATCGCCGCGCGGGCAGATTCGAATGCCGGACCAAGATCCAGCCCATCGGCGGCACCAAGTACCACGGTCGATGTGTGGGAGACCTCGGAGAAGAACCGTGCGGCTTCCTGCGAGAAGAGCAATCGCAACCACTCCTTGCCACCCTGCGGGTTCTTGGCCTGTTCAAACACGATCAGGTTCTGACCCGCATTCGCCTGAGTTGCCGTGAAGGGGAGAACATCATCGGCACTCAGGTTTGGCACCGGCTGCACCGTGAGCTGGAAATCTGGCACGGAAGCCAGCACATCCTTCATCTCGTTCTCGAGATGCGATCCACACGGAAGGAATGCCGCCTCGCCCTGCAGGAAGAACGCCTGACTTTCGGTGTGGCTGAGCGCCTCGGTGCCTTCCAGGAAGAATCCCCCATCATGCAATGCCTGGAACGCCGCCAGCGATTCCAGCACCTTTGGCTGGGTCCACGCATCCTCGGCGAGATTGTTGAGCTTGTAGAGCGCCTCGAAGCCGGCTGCCTTGAACAGCAGCTGATCCCACGTAATGCGCATGTACTGCGGGTACTGGCCCTGATGCGCCCACGGTGCCATCTCGCCATCGTCCTTGATCACCTGGCAGAGTTCCAGCATGGCATCCCACGTTTTGGGATATTCCCAGCCCTTCTCCTCGAACTTGGCGGCGTTGTACCAAATACCGTTCATGCTCACGGCGTAGCTGACAAAGTGCTGGGTGCCATCGAACTTGCCGGCATCCTGAGTGCCTGGCAGCAGGGAATCGGCGAAGGTCACGCCCTCCTGACCATATGCGGGAGCCGCCATCAGATCATCCAGCGAGGCGAGTTGGCCATCGCGATAAAGCTGGGCACTACTGAAGTTGCCGGCGCCGGAGTTATCCATGATATCCGGAGGGTTGCCATCCACCACGCGTGCCTGATATTGCTCCATCAGGCGCTGGGTGCCCGTGTAGGTGATTTCCGCATCCGGATACAGCTCGCTATATAGCGTGTCGTTCACATTAATGGCGTACTCATCGCCATAGCCGCCCTTGAAGATCACCACATCGAGCGGTGCCGATGGATCGACCCCGAGTGGATTCTCGGCTCCCTGGGCCATCGCTTCGGAGGATTTCTGCGCAAAGGCAGCGGTGAGCGCGAGGGCCGAGATCCCGAGGGCACTGGCTCGCTGAATCATCTCTCGCCGGTTGAGACCCTTCGCGGCCACCTCCCTGAACAGATTATCGATACTACGGGATTCCTCTTTCGATACGATCACGGTAAACCTCCCGTATGGCCATGGGCCATATCGTTTTGCAAGACCGCCCGCACCGAAGCCCGATACACGGAGGAAGCCCCGATGCACATGGACTCGTGCAGATATACGGACCTACACTGCATCTATGGCGGGAACTCGTTTTCTTGCATCGCTGTTAATGTACCGATGGTAGCAGACAATAGTTCGGTAAACAAACTAAATGCCAATACCAACCTGAACATCACTGAAATCATCGAATCGGAGGAAATCACCGTGCTGACCCGAACCCCGAACATTCCGTATGTTTCTCGCAACGGAACAGATCTGCACCTCGATATCGTGGCGCCGGAGATAACGGGCAAGGAGCTCCGCCCGGCGATTGTGTATGTGCACGGTGGCGGCTGGATTGGTGGCAACAAAACCACTTCCTCTAACGATTGGCTGGCCGAGGCCGGCTTCTTCACCGTGAGCATCGACTATCGCCTTACCGATGTGG
>JAFAEA010000117.1 GCA_023424355.1 Chloroflexota bacterium
CCCGTGGGAGATACGCTTTCAGTTCCGGGCCAATCCTGATCCAGCGATGACGCCTTACCGGGCGAGGTTGCAAGCAGCCTCGCCCATCCTTTTGCCATGATCATTTCCGAATCACAGTTCACGAACGCTCGCCCTCAAGAAGCTCTGGATGCCAACGAAAAATGGTTGCGCCATGAGGCCCCTGAACAGGAGCCGGAGCGCGGACACACGCCAGAGGGTCTGCCGTATGTGGGTTTCGACCAATTGATCGACGGAGTCCACATTGTCTCGCGCTTCACGGCGCGGGAATCGGGCGATGGTACGCTGCTCACCTTTACCTTTTCGACGGAAGGACAAGGGATACTCGGCAAGATTCGCAACCTCGGTATGCTTGCGGCTCGCAAACATATCCGCAGTGCTTCTCAGCACCAGTTCGAAAAGGTACTGGAGTATCTCGAAGACAGTGATTTTTTGCGCTGACCATGAACCAGGCTAGCGGCGTTGTATTGGCGGATTTGCTTTCAATAGCGGCATAATCTGGTTACGGGAAGTTCCCAGAGCACCAGAAATCGGAGAACCACGTGAGTCAGGATTCAGTTACACCATCGCTACGTCATCTCACAGCCACACGGTTTGTGATGCCACTCAAAGAGGGCGGGTCGGTACCCGGCCTCTTTGAGGCGGATGACGATGGCCTCTATGTGGTGAAGCTCCACGGAGCGGCTCAAGGGCCAAAATCACTCACAGCTGAACTCATTGCCGGTGAGATCGCGCGAGCTCTGGGGCTTCGGGTACCGGAACTCGTGCTCATCGATTTGATGAAGTCGCTCACGGCCGGAGAGCCGGACCCAGAGATTCAGGATCATCTCCAACGCTCAATCGGACTCAATCTGGGAATGGATTTCCTGCCCGGATCACTGCCATACGATCCTGCCAATCCGATTGGAATGGATCCGATTCTGGCAGCAGATATCGTGTGGTTGGATGCGTTTGTGGCCAATGTGGACCGCACCACCCGCAATCCGAACATGCTGCTTTGGGGCGATTCGGTATGGCTCATCGATCACGGTGCATCCATCGTGCCGCATCATCGCTGGACCAAACCAAAAGAACAGGCACGGCGGGACTTCCCGGCCATCAAGGATCATGTCCTTCTACCGATCGCGGGTTCGCTTGTCGATGCGGATACGCGATTGGCACCAAAGCTAAACGACAACATTCTGTGGAGCATCATCGGATCCGTTCCGGATGAGTGGTTGCCGGAGAACGAGATCGGCGATGCCGAAGCCCAGCGTGAGGCCTATCTCACCTACTTCCTCACCCGACTCGAGGGACCACGACCATTCATCGAGGGCGCAGAACAGGCTCGCAATGAGAAACTAGTTGGCGCTATCGACCCGGATCGGGCGAATCGAGGTCGGCGCCGTGAGTAATCCGGTCCCATACCTCTACAGCATTCTGCGGCTGGTGCCAGATCTGGATCGTGGCGAGGCGATTAATATCGGCCTGGTAATGTTCTGCCGTCCGCAACGATTTCTCAAGCTGGAATTCGAGCTTGATGAAGGCCGAATCACCGGTTTTTCGCCACAGGTAGATCTGGTAAATCTCGATAGCAAGCTGGAAACGCTTCGGAAGGTAGCCGCAGCCGACGCCACTGGTGGCCCGGTGGCCGCGCTCGATATCGGCGAGCGATTTCACTGGCTCACAAACGTGAGCAACACCATCATCCAACCAGGATTCACCCATCCCGGCCTGACCGAGAATGCATCCGCGACTTTCGATCGGCTGTTTGCGAAACTTGTACGAACGCCAGACTCGGGATCTGTGGGCCGCTAAAGCTGTACCGGTTCCAGTTTTGGAACCGGCACCTACCAACAACCTGAGGCTGCTCGCGGAGCGGTGCGTGGACCACGCACCGCCCCGATCCACTACCCCTTGATGCCTGATGTCACGAAGGTGGCAATGATTTGCTTCTGGGCGAAGGCATAAATGATCAATGGAGGCAGAGTCGCAATGGCAGCGGTGGCCATCATTGGGCCCCACATCTGGGCCGATTCCACATTGTTGGTAAAGAATGGCATTCCGGTGGCAAGAGTTCTGGCCTTGAAATCGTTCAGCACCAGCAACGGCCACAGATACTGATTCCACGCACCCAGGAATGAAAGAATGGTGACCACTGCGATCGCCGGTTTGATGTTGGGCACCACGATGTCCGTCATCAACCTCATGGTAGATGCCCCATCAATCCGTCCGGCATCCAGGAGATCCTCCGGAAGTTGCAACACGTTCTGACGCAGCAGGAACACGTAGAACGCTGTAGCCGGCAACGATGGAACAATCACACCTGCCCAGGTGTTCATCCAGTCTCTATTGGAAACAAAGATGTAGTTCGGAATAACGGTAACGATTCCCGGCACAATCATCGTGGCGAGCACCAGGGAGAAGAGAATCTTGTCTCCCCGGAACTTAAGCCGAGAAAACGCGAACGCCGCTGGCACGCTCATGAGCAGCTTGCCAACCGTGGTGATCACAGCGATACCAAAGCTGTTCCAGATCCAGTTGGATACCGGGAAGTAGGAAAATGCGTCCGGAAAATTCCGCCACGTGACATCCGTTGGAATCAAACGGAAATCGTTGGTGAATACCTCTCCAGGCTGCTTAATCGACGTGGAAAGCATCCACAGGAACGGGAACACGGTGAACAGGCAAATGATGATGATTGCCAGGTGATAGCCAATTGCCCAATCACGTGGGTTTTTACTGCTGGTGGTGGAGGATCGGCTATCCATAGTGAACGTGCCTTTCGACGAATCGGAACTGGAGCCAGGTCAGGAACACGGTAACAACGAAGACGATAACCGCGACCGCGCTACCGGCACCGATCTGGAAGTACTTAAATCCTTGCTGGTACAGGTAATAGATGATGTTTGTGGTGGAGTTGAACGGCCCGCCATCTGTGAGAACATTGATGGCCGCAAAGACATCATCGTTCACTGAAATCACGGTGGTGACCAGAACAAAGAAGAATGTAGGTGTCATAAGCGGGAAGCGGATCGACCTCGTGATCTGCCAACCACTGGCACCATCCAACTGCGCAGCCTCAATGTAATCCTTCGGAATCCCTTCGAGTGCAGCCAGATACAGAATCATATGGAAGCCAAGGGTTTTCCAGGTGGCAACAATGATGATGGCCCAAATGGCATAGTCCCTGTCCGACAGCCAGCGGATGCTTTCGATATCAAAAATGGAAAGCGCCTTATTGAGAACCCCATAGTTCGGATTGAAGATCCACAGCCACATAATTGCGGCCACAGAATACGCGATCACCGTTGGAGAGAATAGCGCCACCCGGTACATACCTTGCAGCCGAGATTCCCGTGTTCGAAAAAGCAGCAGTGCCAATACCAGCGGCAACAGTACCTGCAGCGGAATGAGCGCAACGGTATAGATTGCGGTGCCTTTTAGCGACTGAATAAACCGCGGATCATCGGGGAGACGCGTGAAATTTCCCCAGCCAACAAAATCCTTGTCTGGCCGAACAAAGTTCCAGTCAAAGAACGACAAGTATGTGGAATAGATCAGTGGCCAATAGATAAACATGACCATGAGGATCAGGAGCGGTGCAATCAGCAGGTACGGGGTCAGCCCTTCTCGCAATCGATACCAATTCCATTTTCTATGTTCACCCGTTGGACGGGCCCCCTGCACCGAGGACCGGTCCGCACTCGTTGCCCCCATATTTTGAACTCCTGATACGCTCTGCAGATGACCAGAGATCGGGTGAACCCGATCTCTGGTCGCTCAGCAATATGCTGAATTAGCCTTCGCCGACGATCGACTTAATCTCCTCGTATGCCTGGTTGACACCTTCTTCAACGCTGATGTCGTTGGCCCACATGCGCTCGCAGTAGACATCCCAGGTGGAGCCGGCTTCGACACCACGAAGTCCTGGCCAGTTGGTCTCACGGATCAAACCAGCTTCGAACTGATCGTAGGCTGGGTCCTGCCCATCCAGTCGCTCCAGCTCGAGGTTCGAGATGTTGACGTATCCGGTCTGGTTCCAGAGCGGATAGCCTTCTTCACCGGCGCAGAAGGTGAGAAATTCCGTCACAGCTGCGTACTTCGCTTCGTCCTGTGTAAAGCAACCGAGGAAGGAACCACCCGTGGAAGCGACCACCGGCTTGTCCCCGAACTTCGGCCAGGTTGAAGTACCGAATTCGAATGTTGCCTCACGCGCGATACCTCCCAGGCTGGCTACGCTGCCCTGGAATACGGCGCTGTTGCCGGTGAGGAAGTTGGGGCGCAGCTCCGCGGCGGCTCCGCGATCATACAATCCCTGATTGTCGAGATCGGCAATGGTCTGCATGGCCTGCTTGGCTTCATCACTTGTGAAGCCGAACGTGCCATCATCATTCATCACGCGACCGCCGTTGCTCTGAATGATTGTTTGGGCTGGCCAATCCTTGTTGAAGGAGAGTGAAAGTACCGGCTTGCCGCCCATAGCTTCCTGCACCTTGAGACTTTCGGTCGCAAAGTTTTCCCACGTATCAAACATCACAGCCGGATCAACGTCCGCCTGCTTCAGCAGGTCGGCGTTGTAGTACAGGATCGGGGTGGAAAGGCCCCATGGGAATCCCCAAACAGTGTCGTCCTTGGTGACCAGCGGCCACGAAGTTTCAGACATCATGCCCTGCAGGGTTTCGAACTGATCGCCAGCGATATCGGTCAGCGGTCGTACGCCGAGGCCTTCGACTGCATATTCAAGGAACGCCCACGGAATGCTTACGAGATCCGGTGGGTTACCTGCTGCAAGATCGGCCTGAGTCTTCTGCATTGTTTCGTAATAGTTGCCCGGTGTGAGCGACGTGATCGTAACGGAATCACTCTGGGCATTGAATGCCTCAATCACCTGCATCATGGGGTGCAATGTTTCAGCCTGCTCACCACCAGGAGGCGTACCCCAGATGTGATAGACCACAACTTCGGTCTTTTCCTGAGCAAGTTTATGCGTGGCAGTTTGGGGTGCCCTTGCTGCACCTGCTACCGAAGGAGCAGCCAATGCTGCACTACCTGCTGCAACCTGGCCAATAAATTTTCGCCGTGTAACGTGAGACATGGATGACTCCCTGGCCGTTGGCCCTTACTGTCACCAACTCCGGTGACTTTCAAATCCGCAATGCTAAAGCGTTACTGCAGAAAAACTCTCGACTCTCATGCTGATTCCAGAATGCTGTTGGCACCCGCCTGATCCACGACAATCGACTTCACAATTCCTCCTTTCACTGCCGCCAAAATCGCTTTACCCATGGAGGGCCCACTGGTGACAACCACTACATCCGGGCAGGACCGAAGGGTATCGAGTTCAACTCCAATCACGCGATCCCGCAGGCTTGTGTCGCATTCGCGCCCTTTTGCATCAAAGAAGCGACCGCAAACTTCACCCACGGCGCCCGCTGATTGAAGTTCCGAGAGATCCGATGCTGTCAGGCTACCGCGCTCGATAAAAACGGACTGCTCGAGTGTGCCCATGCCCACAAGCGCCATTCTGGTAGCGTTGATCTTTTTCCAGACCGACTGGATATCCTGGTGAGAAAGGAACAAGTCATGCACATGACGATCCTGAGCAAAGGCGGGCAAATTGATCATTCGGAAACTACCCTGAAACCGTTGGGCGAGCAGACGACACTGCTCTGATGCATCGATCAGCCGAGGGCTGGGACCGATGGCACCGAGAAGTTGGACAAATGTTGGACCCGTTGCCTGGTAACGAGGCTCGATATGATGGACAAGTTCTGCGAGTGTACGACCACCGGCCAGCCCCACCACGGGTTGATCGGCGATCCTGTTGGCAATCAATGGCGCCGCGAAGTACCCAACCACTCGACGCACATGCTCAGAACTATTGCCTGGGGCGCGAATCACGATGGCCTCTTGTACGCCGGTTCGTGACTTCAGCCGCTGTTCGAGGTCTCTGTCGCGCGAATCAGTCTCGTCCACAGAAATCCGAACGATTCCTTGCTCGCGCGCTGTGGTGAGCATGCGAGAGACGGTGGAGCGCGAGATTCCATAGATGTTGGCGATCTCGCTTTGACCCATTCGATTGATGTAATACATCCGCGCAACCGAGGTCATCACGTCACGATCATCCTCTCCAAGACCCACCAAAATCGCCCTGTTCACTCAAGACACATTTTCATACCCACAGGTAGCCCCACATTAGTCACAAACAAGAACACGGTCAACGTTCTGACCGCCATTTGCACATATGTGCATGCACAAAAGTGCCAACAAACTGTTAACTCATACCTAATTTGCAGTGTGGATCCAGCGTTGAAGGAAGCGAAACCACCGCCAGATGGGCCTAATCCCATCTCGGTTCGATCAGGATGGTATCGATCAATCGATCGGCCATGCCGATGACCTTGGCGCTGCATATGGGTCCGCCTACCTTGCCGCAATGCCTAATCGCCGTAGACTGTTCGGAACGGTTCCTCGCTATTGCTCAAGAAGTACTACCTGTGATGCATCACGAAAGGATTGATCGCCAAATGTCAGGCAGCCTCCTCATGGGGATAGATATTGGAACATCGAGCTCCAAGGGTGTTCTGTGTACCCCGGAAGGTGAAATCGTTGCATCAGCGACCATCGAACACGATACGAGTTTCCCGAGGCCCGGCTGGGCAGAACACGATGCCGATGGTGTGTGGTGGGGCGATTTTGTTGGTATCTGTCGGCAGCTTCTCTCTGGTCCCTACTCGGGTGACGATGTCGGAGCAGTAGGAGTCAGCGCCATCGGGCCATGCCTGTTGCCAATTGATACTGAGGGCAAACCGCTGCGACAGGGAATTCTGTACGGGATCGATAGTCGCGCCACAGCTGAAATCGCGTTGCTGGAAGAAGTCTGTGGGCAGGACGAATTGTATCGCCAGGGCGGCATGGTACTGACCAGTCAGTCCATTGGCCCGAAAATCCTGTGGTTGAGGAATAACGAGCCTGAGATATTCGCTCAAACCTCAATGATGCACGCTTCCAGTAGCTATCTCGTTTTTCGGCTCACAGGTGAGCACGTGCTGGATCGGCATACGGCATCGGCATTCAATCCGCTTTTCAGCATGGAGAAGCTTGAGTGGGATAATCGTTTTGCAGAATTGATCGTCGAACCCTCTCGACTACCCCGATTGCTCAACGCCAACGAGATCGCAGGTGTAGTGACTCCGACAGCTGCAGAGGAAACCGGCCTCAGTATCGGCACACCAGTAAACGCAGGGACAATCGACGTCGCGGCCGAATCGATCAGCGTTGGTATCGTGAATCCCGGTGAAATGATGCTGATGTACGGCAGCACCACGTTCCTGCTCAACCTTGTTGATGGGTATTGTCCTGATCCACGCCTTTGGACCGCGGCCTACAGCCTGCCCAATCGCCGGGCAATCATGGGAGGTACTGCCACATCCGGACTGATCACAAAGTGGTTCCGTGACGAGATCGCTGCTGGAGAGCGAGAAATGGCGACTCAGACGTCGTCAAATGCCTACAAACTTCTGGGTGACCTTGCAGCAAGCATTCCACCAGGTAGTGACGGTTTGATTTGTCTCCCCTATTTTGCTGGAGAGCGAACACCGATTTTCGATCCGGATGCGCGTGGAATGTTTGCAGGACTAACGCTGGCGCACACACGCGGACACCTCTTTCGCGCGGTATTGGAAGGGGTGGGATATGCCGTGAGGGATCATTTGGAGATCATGCGCGAACTGGATTCGTTCCCGAGCCGAATTGTCGCCGTGGGTGGCGGTGCCCAAAGCGATGTGTGGCTCCAGATTGTGAGCGATATCGCCGGAATATCGCAACTGGTTCCGCAGAGAACCATCGGCGCTTCCTATGGAGATGCCTTCCTGGCAGGTTTGGCTTTGGGCATCGTCCCATCCACGGACTCACTCACCGAGGGTTGGATTCAGATGAACCGTACCATCGAGCCAAATTCCGCCCGTACCGCGCTTTACGATGAGTATTTCCAGATTTATCGCGAACTCTACGAAAACACAACGGACCAGATGCACGCATTAGCGAGACTGGGCCGTGATGCTGCGTCACGTTCAGCAGTGACTCTGTAGTGATGAGGGTCTCCTGGAGACCCGCATTGCATTCAGGTAGTGAGCTTTAGCAGCCAGGAGCTTCCTCAGCAGTGCCTAAAGGCGAATTCGATTCGAACTCGGAGATCACTGCAACCTTTTCTGCCGATGCCGATGAGGCGTCAAACTCGTATGTCAGCCATTCCTTAACCAGGCGAATTGCGAGCTCTGGCCCGATCACTCGTGCACCGAGGGTAAGGATCTGGCAGTTGTTGGAGAGCACAGACCGCTCGACTGAATATGAATCATGTGCCACAGTTGCCCGGATTCCTGGCACCTTATTCGCGGAAATAGCCATGCCAATACCGGTGCCACAAATGAGTACACCTCGGCGGGCTTCACCCTTCGAAACAGCCTGCGCTACTTTCAGTCCAACATGTGGATACGCCGTGTCATCGTTGGAATCGGCCACTCCGTAATCCACTATCTTGAGATCGCTCTCTCGTTCCAATGCTTTCTTGATTGCATTTTTGAGATCGGCACCGGCATTATCCGCGCCGATAGCCAGAATATCGTGGGCCTGGGTCATGATATCTCTTCCTTCTCTGTCATCGACCAGTAGCCGTTAGAACCAAAGATCTCATCAACGAATTTTTGGAGGAGTCCCGCCTCCAAAAGGAGGTCGTACACGGTGTATCGGCGTCGGATCTGTCCCGCCGCCAGATAACTCTCTCGCATTTGGGTCATATCAAGCCCGATATCCTCTGGTCGGGTGGGACACTGAGCCTCCGTCAACTTCTGCTGAAGTTCATCCAGCGGCAGGAGCTGATCAGCAAGTCGATTGCGCAGTTCTGGCCATACCTGCTTGAAGAGGGTGAGCCTGTCCCGCAGTTCATCTGCAGATATGTACTTGGCTTGGCACTCTTCGAGGGCTTTTTGCATCAACATTGGGTGATCGTGAGTAGCACGAATGATGTTTTCCATCTCGGCCCAGTCCGGCCAGGCGGCGACAGCCTCATCAATGTTCAACTCTTCCACGGGGTAGCCGAGCAACTGCTGATAAAGCGTTTCCGAAACAATTGTGCCCAGCGCGACTTTCTTGCCGTGCGATACCGTTTCTCCCTGGAACTCCAGGCCCCGCATTTCCCAAAGATGGCTGAACTGATGTTCGCTTCCCGAAGCCGTGCGAGTGGTGCCCGCCGTTTGGATCGCCAGACCGGTAATCACAAGCCCCTGGAAGAGTTGTTCGATGGACGCCTCGTCACGATTAAACAACCGCTGGGGCGAATCGATCATGCCGCGGAGTGGTCCCTGCACCATCTCCCAGACATCCGGAATCAGCGGCTCAATACCCAGTGCATCGGCCAACAGCCAATCTGCGCCGGCGGTGACCTTGCCGACCAAATCACCGTAACCTGAGGCAATCATCGCGGCAGGAGCCTGACGAAGAATATCGAGATCAGCGACCACGACTTCCGGTGCAGGACATTCGAACGTCTGTTTAACGCCGTCGCTCACAAGAGCGGCACCCGAGGCTGTGTATCCATCCATCGACGGCGCGGTGGCCACAACCATATACGGCAGACCGGATTCAAATGCCGCCCGTTTGGTGAGATCGTTGATGGTGCCCGAGCCAACGGCAATCGGCAGGGTATCGCTTCCAAAACCCGCGCGTATCTTCGCTATGTAGTCCATATCGGGTTTGAGGGTCGGTTTGGCGGCGAAAATAATGGAATCCCCTACCGTCATGCCAGCCGCCTTGAGCGATTGCAGCACCTCCTGGCCAGCGATTTCGAAGGTGCACTCGTCAGCCACAATCACGGGAATGCGATTCGGATAGCGCCCGGAGACCAGGCTACCCACAGTGGGCAATACCTCGCGGCCAACCACGATCTCACGAGTTGTTGATGCACCGGCCAGCCCTTCTTCGATCAAGGCGTGCGTATTCGAAGGTGTCATCGTGTGTCTCCGTATATGCCAGGAATCCGGCCGAATGCCATATTGGCGTGTTGAATACCTGGGTCCGGCACCTTGCAAGTGCACGGCATCCCGGTTGGCAAACGGCAGCAACTGCCGCCGACTTCTTACATCAGGCTACGTAGCAGTCTATCGACGTGTCAACGTCGTACAGCGCAGTTGCACGAATGTGCATGGCGAATGTGCAAAGAACGTTCTCCATTCCGGGTATGCTGACGTAGGCTTCAACGACTTAAGGGATGGAAGCTCGCTACGACAAAACCATCTTAAGCAAAGGGCACCTTATTAAAATGTCAGCGGAACCTGATGTAACCGGATCACTTAATTCCCACAGGCCTGATGCATTGGCACAGGGCTATATCTTCGATCTCGATGGCACGCTCTATCTCGGCGGCGAATTGTTGCCGGGCGCACAACGACTGATTGCGGCTTTACGGCAACTGGATCGGAAAATTCTTTTCCTTACCAACAATCCCACCAGTTCACCCGCTGCATATGAAGAAAAGTTGCATCGCCTCGGAATCCCGGTGAGCCCAAACGAGATTCTCAATACAGTTCACACCATGACCGCCTGGCTGCTTCAGTACCACCCAACGGCCAAGGTATTCCCCATCAGCGAGCAGCCGTTGATCGATGCAATTACGGCCGCTGG
>JAFAEA010000142.1 GCA_023424355.1 Chloroflexota bacterium
CTTCGGGCTTGCGTTCAGGTTCTTCACCTTCTGCTCCATCTCGCCAGTGCAGAAAACGAATCCATCATCGGTCCAGATTCCTGCAACAGGGACGGTGTGGGGCGATCCATCCTCCATGACGGTTGTCGGAGCGTAGACTTCGGCTTCGCGGAGAGCTGCTTCGATCTCCGTCCATGCCGGTGCTGTGCCGTCGGGAGCGCTGTAACGCCCATCAACTTCTATGGAGACTGGTTCCATGAGCTAGCCTTTCTGTTCAAAATCGAATCGGGCGGAGGCAAGAGGGTTCTCACGGTGAAATGCCCGGATGTGAGTAGGAACAACCCGATAGACCCACATGTCCTCTTCCGTTCCGTCGAATCCCTGCCAGGATGGCGGATACTTCGCGTTGAGTTGTTCGGCAAACAACGTACGGCCTTCCATCTCAACAACTTCTTCTGCCATGCCATGCACCGCAACATCAAGGCCGCTGTTGAGTTGGCTGCTTCCCATTAGGGCCTGACACACCGGATTTGCCTTCAGGTTCTTATACTTTTGTTCCCTTCGCGGGTTGCAGGAGTAGAGAGCACCTTGGTGCCAAACGCCAATAACAGGTACGGTGTGAGGAACCCCATCCTCCAGGCTGGTGATCCAGTACATCTGGGAGAGATTCAGTTCGCCCTCCACATCCTCCCAAGTGATTTGATAGCGATCCGCATTCTGGGAATGGCTGTAGTTCAATACTGGCTTTGCCGTCATTCGTTGGTTCCTTTCCGAAGCAACAGAGAATTCATCCGCACGCTTACAGTAGATTGGTCGCTACGTTATCGCATCTTGAATCTTGCTATCCCAGATTTGGTGCCCATTGAACCGCATGGCACACCACATGCAGTGGGGATTGTGCCCCCCGTAGGACAGGTCTATAGTGGGGTTACCGCCTTCGGAAAGGCGACAATCAAAGATCCGTCAACCTCGGCGGAATCTGCCTTCACACACTTTCCCGGAACAGGGTTCCGCGAAAGGTATGCTCACGGAGTAGTGCATGGCCACATCAACTATTTCCGGGTACCCCCGGATAGGCAACAATCGCGAACTGAAAAAAGCCTTGGAGCAATATTGGAGCGGCAAAATCACCGAATCCGATCTGCTTGAGGTTGGAAAGCAAATTCGCTCTGCCAATCTCGCAACCCAACAGTCCGCAGGTATCGATCTGGTACCAGTGAACGATTTCTCGTTCTATGACCAGATGCTGGATACTTCGGCGCTGGTTGGCAATGTACCTGCGCGCTATGGCTGGACCAGTTCCGAAGTGGATCTGGACACCTATTTCGCGATGGCTCGTGGTCGCACCGGTACCGATAACATCGCCGCGATGGAGATGACCAAGTGGTTTGATACCAACTACCACTACATCGTGCCGGAATTCGGCCCCGATACCACCTTCCGCCTGGCATCCAGCAAACCGTTCGATGCGCTGGCAGAAGCAGAAGGCGCCAACGCGAAAGTCGTGTTGGTGGGTCCCCTCACCTACCTGCTCCTCGGCAAATCGGATCACGAGGGATTCGATCCACTCAGCCTGATAGATCAGTTGACCGATGTGTACGTCGAAATCGTGCAGAAGCTCGCCGAGCAGGGTGCTGCGTGGATTCAGCTCGATGAGCCGATTCTCGTCACAGGCGTCGGTGATGCCGCCATTGGTGCACTCACCAGGGCGTATTCCAAACTTGCCGACGCCAAGGGCTCCAGCAAACTGCTTATCAACACCTACTTTGATCACGTTGCAGATTGCTACGAACAACTGGTGCAGCTGCCAGTCGATGGCTTCGGATTCGATTTCCTGCGCGGAGGCGAGACGCTGAACGCGATTCAGGAGCACGGTTTCCCGGCAGGCAAAACACTCGCTGCAGGTGTGGTGGATGGTCGCAACGTATGGCGAAACGATCTGCAAACGTCACTGAGCCTACTTGAGAATCTGAGCGATCTCGCACCGGAAGCCAACCTTCAGGTAAGCGCATCGTGTTCGCTGCAGCATGTGCCCATCTCGGTGGATAACGAGACCGATCTTGATGACGAAGTTCGCAGCTGGCTGGCATTTGCGGAAGAGAAGCTCACTGAAATCGCCATTCTCACCAAGGGAATCAATGAAGGCGAAGCCGCCATCGCAAATGCGCTGACTGCAAGTAACGAACTGCAGGAGCGCTCCCGCACGAGTGAGCGAAAGTTCCATCCGGAAGTTCGCAATCGGGTCGCCGACATCACTCCGGAATCCAGCCAACGAAGTCTCCCGGCAGACAAGCGAGCAGAACTTCAAGACGCCGCATTTAATTTGCCTCTCTTGCCCACTACAACCATCGGGTCGTTCCCGCAGGTGCCGGAACTCCGCCAGGAGCGTCGTAAATTCGATAAGGGCGAGATCTCACAGGAAGAGTACGAAGCATTCCTGGAGCAGCAGATCCGCGATGTGATCTCTCTGCAGGAAGAACTGGGTATCGATGTGCTGGTACACGGCGAACCCGAGCGCAACGATATGGTGCAGTACTTTGGTGAGCAGCTGGATGGATTTGCCTTCACCCGCAACGGCTGGGTACAGAGCTATGGCAGCCGCTATGTGCGACCGCCCCTAATCTTCGGCGATGTCAGCCGTCCGAATCCGATGACTGTGCGTTGGGCGAAGTTCGCACAGAGCCTGAGTGAGAAGCCGGTAAAGGGTATGCTCACGGGTCCTGTCACGATTCTGAACTGGAGCTTTGTACGCGATGATCAGCCACGAAGCGAGACCTGTCTGCAGATCGCGCTGGCGATTCGCGATGAGGTTTCCGATCTCGAAGCGGCCGGTATCTCCATGATTCAGATCGATGAAGCCGCACTGCGCGAGGGATTGCCGCTGCGGCGCGAAGATTGGCAGGCATATCTGGATTGGGCTGTTCAGAGCTTCCGCATCACCGCGGGAGGTGCTGCCCCTGAAACGCAGATTCACACCCACATGTGCTACTCCGAATTCGGCGATATCTTCCAGGCGATTAGCGACCTCGATGCCGATGTCATCTCCATCGAAAACGCCCGCTCCGGTCTGGAGCTGCTGGAATCGTTCCGCAACGAAGGGTATGACAAGGGCGTTGGCCCTGGCGTGTACGACATCCACAGTCCGCGGGTACCACCTGTTGAGGAGATTGCCGATAACCTCAAGCAAACGCTCACTGTGTTGGATACGAAGAAGGTGTGGGTGAATCCGGATTGCGGCCTGAAGACCCGCAAATCGCCGGAAACCACCGAGGCCTTGCGCAACATGGTGGAAGCCACCAAGATCGTGCGAGCATCGCTCGGTTAGGCGTTCGACAATCCCACAGTTCCGATAAGCCCGCCTTCCCTATGATTGGGGAAGGCGGGCTTTCGTATGAATCTTCTTCGGACGTCGAAACCAATTATGTCAATAAGTCGTTACAACAGCCAACAGGACGTAATGATGCGAAGTCCGCTTCAGAGGTTCTGCAATGTACAGAGGAGAGTGTTCGATGTACACGAAACAAAACCCTATGCGATTGCTGGCCATTATGAGCATCTTAATGGCAGCAATAGTGCCAAGCGTCCACGCACAGTCCGGGGAAACGGTGCAGCTCGGTATCACAAGCCTGGTCTGCAAGAACTACGAAGCAGCGAGCTTTATCGATTACAATGGCAGCGCACCAGCAGAATGCACGCAGGCAACGGGCGATGTATTTACGCTCTATCTCTATGGAGATGGAACTGATGATCATGTATCCGTCACCACCGTCGCCAATAGCCCGGCGTTTGTGGAACTTGCACCCGGTACATACCAGATCATCCATGAAGCCACGCAGATGAGCACGGATCTCGAATTGGTGTCCGGTGAATATTCCATCGCGTTTACCCTTCCCCTTCAGGAAGATGCCGGCAATGCTCCGAACGAAACAACCCCAACTCCGGTGCCGGATTCCTCGCAGAGTCAAGTGACCAGTCTGCCCGAAACAGGGACCGGTTCCAGCAGAAACATGGGAATGCTGCTGGCGCTTACATCCACAGGTGTTGTGCTGGCTGCAATCGGAGGTGGTGCGGTTCGGCGCCGCTAATCAGCAGGCGAACAACTTCCGTCGCAAGCGAGACTAAACAGAACGACCGCCCGGACACAATCCGAACGGTCGTTCTTGTCACTCACCCCAAGCGGAGGCTGATACCTATTAGCGCTTGCGATTTGTGAAGTAGAGTCCTGCGCCGGCAATTGCACCTGCAGCGATGGCGGCGAGGCCAATCATCGATGCCGGGTTCGATCCAGAACCGGTCTCCGGAAGTCCCTTCACCGCAGGAGCTTTCTCTTCAGCCTTCGGCTCATCCGTTGCCGCTGGAGTTGCCGGGACCTGGGTTTCCGTGGGGTCAGGTGTTCCTGGTGCCGGAGTTTCTGTTGGCTCCGGTGTTGGGCAATCCAGCGTATCAGCCACTATCTCGTACACGGCCTCAGAGGAGCTCACGAGCGTCCAACCTTCTGGCAGGGTCGCGCCCACGAAGGTGTAGCCACCGTTCGCTATAGCAGTGAGGCTCAGCTTCACACTATTGGCAGGGCTCACGGTGACTTCACTGTAGGTGACACCTTCGGTCGTCGGGATCTCCAACGTCGGTTCGGCGACATTGCCTGCATCATCCACACCGCAGGTAGCCGGCACGAGTACCGGAATATCCGGCGAAACGACCGTTGGAGGTACCTGACAATCAGCCAAAGTCAGCGTGATTGAATACGTTGCGGTGACAGCATCGACCAGTGTGTAGCCATCTGGAAGTGTGGCGCCCTCAAGGGTGAAGCCACGGTTCGCCGTTGCAGTGAACGCGAAGGTGATGTTGTTTCCGGATGTAGTCGCAGTAACATCGCTGTAGGTGACAGATTCGCTTTTCTCTGGAGCCGTAACCGAGGCCGGAGTCGGCCGATATTGGTCATCGCAAACGGATTCGACAATGGTTGGCAATGCCAACTCTACCGTCGCGCAGTCGGCCAGATCGCTGATCATGGTGGAATCCATGTACAACTGGCCCGATTGGATATCGACCACAATTGGCACGTTCACGCTCCAGCTGGAGTTAGCTGGCATGGAAGCCACGGTGACGGTCACCGTTGTTTCCGTGACAGTTACGGCGATGCCATCTACAGCCACGGTGTAGCCGTTGCCCTGTAGAGCGCCGTTTCCTGGAGAGGTCAACGTGTTGTACGTTCCACCAAAGTGGAACCCCTGCGTGTTCTGGAACGTGGCAACCACGTTGGTCAGCGGCTCATCCGTTGCGCCGTACAGGCGGAAGGTGGTGCCCCAACCATCGGCATTAACCTCGCCACCATCACCAAACTTCGGTCGCTCAACGACGTCAGCAGATGGTCCGCTGGTGATCGTGCGGCCAGAGAGTGCCTGTTGGCAAACTTCGGCAACTGGTGGTGCTGGCATTTCCGGCTCAGGAAGTGGATCTACACAGTCTGTATCGATAGTGTATTGAACACCACCACCGAGCGACCCTGCGGCAATATCGCCACGGGCTTGGTTCGGGTATGGATACGGATATGGATCCTCGTTGGCGAAGTGGTAATAATCGTCCTCGGGGCCACCAATGAACACAATCACATCCACCGAACCGCTGTTGTAATCCTCAGCAAATGCTATGGGCCAACTGGAGTTCCAAAGTGAGTAGTCATCGGGGATGGACGTCCCTTCGGCCCAGAGTAGTGCGTATCCGGAACCAAATCCGGTAATACGGGATTCAAACGGAATGTTGAGTGAACCACAGGCCTCAACCGGTGCTCCAACGTCTATACAATCCGTGTTCGCCCCATCCGGAGCACTCGCCAACCAGGAGTACACGTCTCCGGCGCCAGTAAGATTGCTGTAATCGCAGTAAAAGTTGGGATCAGGGAGCTCACAGTCGGTGTTGATTTGATAGACGATGCCAGCGCTGGTGGTGCGCCAGTGATCGAGATCAATTTGTTCCATTCCTGGTGCGATATCTCCCTCTGGAGAATTGAAATTGATGAGTACATATGCCGTGCCGCCGTTGTAATCCTCGGGGAAGGTCACGGTGAACGAGCCTCCGGCAGAACCCACCGGGCCCGTGGTGCCCATGTTCAGCACCGGGGAAGGATAAGGAAGACCACCTTCTCGCAGCACATTGCCATTGGCGTCGGTTTCGTACCAGGTGAGTGCATCGACGCTAGTTCCATTGCTCAAGACAACGTAGGAAGCGAAGTTGGCGGTGAGCGAACACGTGGCCGGGGAATTGACTATGCTGAGATTGATGCAATCTGGTGCAACATCCTCGGCAGCCCACCACTGACCAACTGATCCCTGTGATGGCTGGTTGCGGAAATCACAATAGTAGGTAGCGTCGCCGTCACCCTGCTCCGCCTGAATCGAGAAATCTGGTTCGTCGCTAGTATCTGATTCCGGTTCCTCTGTTTCAGAGCCGTCTGGTTCTTCCTCGCTGGTACCGTCTTCATTGTTAGGATCGACTGGTGTCTCACCTTCTCCGGTGCCAGGTTCGGCAGGAGCTTCGCCCTCGCCGGTGCCAGGTTCGGCCGGAGCTTCGCCCTCGCCGGTACCAGAATCGACAGGTGCCGCGCCTTCGCCAGTACCAGGATCAGAAGGTGCCTCGCCTTCGCCAGCACCAGGATCAGAAGGTGCTTCGCCTTCACCGGTACCAGAATCGACAGGTGCTTCGCCTTCACCAGTTCCAGTTTCAACGGGTACTTCACCCTCACTGGTGCCGGGTCCAGCCGGCTCCTGTTCCTGGTTCGTGACTACTACCTCGGTTGATGCAGGTGGTTCCACAGAACCGTCCTGAGCAAACATGGGCGCTGGAATCGCAATAAATACTGCTATTAACAGCGTCGACAAAAAGCGCGCAATTGATCCATGCGACTTCATCGCCGTCTCTCCTTACACTGTATTAAGGCTGATGTAATTAATACAGTCCGCATCGAAAAACCGATGCGACAAACAAAGTTAATAGGCCCCTGCGCAAATAGTAACTCACTGTCGTCTCAAGTTCACGGAAAATTGCCATTTGATTCACATTTATAATTGACACTGTCAATACTTCTATTTTGCAAATATGTACTACATATAAATAATGCAAGGCGAATTTCTTTAGCATCGCGAGATCCCATGAGGCGGACGTTCGCGCCTTTTCTTGACGATTCACGATGTCTCACGCACGATTCACAGAGCTATGCCCAGATGAGTCGTGGGTACCCTTTCACGAGTTTGGCGAGAAATGTCCACGTCGTTTCGAGATCTCAATCGCGAGTCGCCGGCCTTCACCACCTACTTCACCACGGCGATCATGGTGCGGCTGGCCAACGAAGGCCTGCGCCTGGCGCTTATCCTCACGGCCGCCGCGACTCCCGCAGGGCTCAAGCTGGGTGGACTGCTGGTAGCGGCTTTCCTGATTCCATCCATCGTGGCCGCACCGTTTGTCGGACGCATGGCCGATCTCACCAGCAAACCCACCCGGCTCTATTCCGCGGCGTTCGCCTTCAACGGCATCATGATCGTGCTGTGCGGTCTTTCAATCGGCCGCGTGCCTTCCGCCATCACACTTCTGCTGGCGGTCATCGGCGGATCGGTTGGTCCACTGCTCATGGGCGGTCTGTCGTCACTTGTCGGCACGCTGGTACCCAAACCACTGCTGCATCAGGGATATGCACTGGATGTGGTGACCTACAATGTCTCGGCGATTCTCGCACCAGCACTGGTTGCGGCTATTGCCGGGGTGATGTCTCCACTCGCAAGTCTGCTATTGCTGGCGGTCTTGATGATGGTGGCATCCGTGAACGTCTTGCGCTTGCCAGTAACGAACGATCAGGACCGAGCAGTGATCGCTGTGCCATCGCCAATCGATGGCTTCAAGGCATTGGCATCGATCCCACCATTGCGGTCCACGGTGGTGGCCACGAGCCTTGCCAGCATTTCGGTCGGAATCCTCCCCGTAGCCGCCACCATGCTTGCCGATGAAACATTTTCCGTGAACGCAGGTGTATTGCTCAGTACCATGGCGATTGGCGCTCTTATCGGATCACTCAGCTACGCATCGCATCCATTCGGCACAGAACGTCCTCACGTGATGCTGCCGTTTGTCACACTCGTCACGGCGATTCCGCTGGCCGTGATGACCATCGTCACCAACACACCGGTGGCACTGCTGTTGTTCGTAATCGCCGGCATTCTCAGCGGTCCACAAGGCACAGCGCAGTTCTCTGTGCGAGACCGGTTCAGTCCGCAAAATGTGCGCACGCAGGTATTCACTCTCTCGACCAGTTTGAAGACCACCTTTTCCGCACTTGGTGCCGCGCTGGCGGGCTTGCTGAGCGGGGCTTCACCACAGGTGCTGTTGCTGATTGCCGTGTGCTGCACAATAACCGGTGCGCTGCTGGCGATTCTGGATCTCAAGAAGCATGGCAGCTTTGACAGGGATCGCGAACAGAGTGACCCGGCTGTCGCGGCGCACATCGACTCGGCATCTTCATAACTTCTTAATCTGCACGACACTCTTCTGTCACATCGATGGTACAGAATTGGCGACAAGGGCAAGCAATGGCAAACATTGCCGCCAACGTTGTTCCAGAAGGAGTACCTTGTGCATTTGAACCGACGAACTTTCGCCGCCAGTGCCGCGGCTACAGTCACCGCAATCCCGGCCATTTCGGCGTTCGCCCAAACCCCGGAGGCAACCCCGGTTGAGGGCGGTGC
>JAFAEA010000237.1 GCA_023424355.1 Chloroflexota bacterium
ATGCGGCACGGACCGCACCATGGTGCCCAGAAATCGACCAATACCGGCTTGTCCGAATTAATAACTTCGCTCTCGAATGTGCTGTCAGTAACTGCAACAGTTGCCATCGAATCCTCCATTGTCCGCACCGTGAATGCGGCTTGCTGATACTTTCCTAATGATAGCAGCTTACGCAACAATAGTGAAGCGGTGACCTGCATTCATGCTTGCATCTATACTAGTTGCCGTTATGATGCATCGCAAACATTCTGCCACCAAGAATCCAATCAATATCGCATTCGATGCGAGTTTTCTCGCGCTGCCCGCGAGCGGAATCGGCACCTATGTGCGCGGTCTCACTGAGGCGCTGGTGCGAAGGCAGGAAGAGTTCGGCCTCAACATCGCGCTGATCGAGCCGCAACCGGGCCGAATTCTCAAGCCGGGTCACAAGCTGCATCGATTCCTGTGGGATGCCGTGGGGGTGAACCCCGCCACCTGGAAGCAGATGGGCAAGCCGGATCTGATGCACTTGCCGCAGATGAGCGCGCCGCTCTACAGCACCGTGCCGATGGTAATCACCATTCACGATGTGATTCCGCTTGTGTTGGAGGATTACCGCGCCAGTCGTGCCATGCGCACGTATCTGAATCTGATGGCGCGCACCACCAAACGCGCGAAGTTGATCATCGCTCCCAGCGAGGCGGCGAAGGCCGATATCGCCCGGGTGATGGGCATCGAACTCGATCGCATCGTCGCCATCCCTGAGGCGGCCGATCCTGCCCTCAAGCCGGATCGATCAGGGGCGGCGAAGCAGTACGTCGCTCAGAAGTGGGGCGTTTCCGGCCCCTACCTCTTCAATATCGGTGGATATGATCGGCGCAAGAACCTGCCGCTCACCATTGAGGCATTTGCCGCCGCCCTGCCGGATCTGGATCCGAATTCCAAACTGGTGATTGCGGGCGCGCCGCATTCGGGAAATACAGATATCTTCCCACCGCTGGAACCGGTGATTGCACGCCTTGGTCTGCAGGAGAAAGTCGTGCTCACCGGACGCGTTTCCGATGAAGAGCGCACGCAGCTCTATCAGGCCGCGACCGCCTATGTTACCGCCTCAGAATACGAGGGATTCGGCCTTACGCCACTGGAATCGATGGCCTGTGGTGTGCCGGCGATCGTCGCCAACCGCACCAGTCTGCCGGAAGTTGTTGGCAATGCCGGTTTGACCGTGGAGCCGACTGTGAAGGATCTGGCCGAGGCGATGATTGTGCTGCTCACGAATGAACAGATGCATGTGGAGCTCGCGCACAAGAGTCTCGAGCGTGCCCATCACTTCACCTGGGATGCGGCTGCCGAGCAGACCGCATCGGTGTATCACCGCGCCTCGCGGATGTAAATCGCCATCGGTGCGGTTGCCGATCCGGTCGGTTCGCACCCTGCGCTCATGAACAACAGTAGCTGCACTTCGCCGGTTGGCGTGGTGTTCGGCAAGGCAATCGATTCGCTCGCGAGGGTGGGAGTCTCTCCATCCGCAGTGAGAGGCAGAAGACCCGGGAATTCGGACTGAATCAAACCGGCCATCGCGTCCGATAGTTCGATACCTTCGCCAATCGTTGGTGCACGACTACTCAGCAGCACAAATCCAATGCGACAGGTGCCGGAGTTTGCGTACGGATCCAGCACCCGGTGGAGTTCGTTGCGGGCTTCCTCCAACGCTTCATCATCTCCAGAGCGCACGCCATTAATATCTACCTGCACCGTTTCGGGAATCGCATTCGGATCCAGGGTGTTCAACTGAGCCTGTTCCTGCGCGGCCAGTACCTCGTTGTTGGCGGCATCGCTGGTGGCAACAGCGCTATCCGATGTGGCTACGGCATTCGCTTCGCTCTGCTCGAGCGCCTGAATGGTGCCCTCGGCATTGTTGCCGGATTGCGCATTTTCAGTGGCAGAAAGCCGCAACTCTGCCTGCTCAGTGCCCTGCATATTCAACTGATTGGCGACATTCGTCGCCTCGGCCACCGTGGTGGCGTAATCGGAGTTGAGTTGCTCCTGGCTGGCGCTGTTGGCCGCCTGCTCGGTGCTGAGTGCTTCGACCGTCGCCTGTGCCGCCACGGCTTCGTTGGTGGCATTCGCATCGGCCGTGGCGCGGTCCGATGCGGTCATCGATTCCTGTGTCGCCATTGCCTCGGCGGTCTGTTCCGCCTGAACTCGCAGGCGATTGCTATCGGCATTGTCGTTCTGCAGGGCAACAACGGTCTGGCGATTCTCGAGATCGTTGGATGCAATCTCGCTTTCGGCGGTCGCAAAGTAATCCGGCATCGGGGTCGGAGTCGGCTCCGGCGGACCATCGTTGACGGTATTCGCCACGAGGAAGAGCAGAGAGAGTCCCAAAAGGAGGTCGGCGAACAGCCAGCCACCGAGGGTGATCATATCGCGACGCGTGCGTCGCTTGCGCTTAAACGGCTGCATGTGTGCCTCCGGAATGCGATTGGGTGGAATGCGGAGATGTCATGCGCATTACGAGCGACTACGGCTCCATCGCGCCGGTGCTGGTGTGGAGGATTCCGGCCCGGAATCCTCAGGTTCATTTCGTTCAACTCGTTCGTTGCGGCGACCTCCCGGCTGCTGCACGATGAGATGATTGAGGGACGTGGTGAGATTATCCAGTCGTTGCACGAGATGCGCGACAGCGTCGTTCACTTCGCGCTGACGCTGAGCTGTGGTCATGGCCACGCCACTGATCTCGCGCACGAGGTTGCCGAGTTCCTGTCCGCTTTCGGATTGCCGCTGCAGCATGGCACCAATTGCCTGCGCCTGCTTGGCATTCTGCTCACCAACCGTGGCGAACTCGCGCTGAAGCGCCACCAATCCGTTACCGATTTCGGCAAGCTGGCGGGCGGTTTGGCTGCTGGAGTTGTTGGTTGAGCTAAGCGATTCGCTGAGAGCGCTACTGGCGCTGTTCTGGGCGGTGATCACTTCATCGATCCGAGCCTGGCTGGCGGAGATTTCCCGCGCGACCTCGGCCACATTCTTCACGGCATCCATCGCCATACGTCCGGCGGAGTTGGTCTGCTCCGCACCGGTGATGGTCTTCTCGGCAGTTTCTTCGAGTCGGGCAGCAGTTTGCGCGAGTTGTCGAGTCGCCGCCTGATCGTTCTGAATCGCGGAGGAGGTGAGTCGCTCCAGATTCGTGACTGCGGTCAGCAGCGAGCGCTGCTGCTCGGCCGAGCTGGCGAGATCGCTACCCAGATCCTGCAGCGATACCTGCAGGTTGTGCGAAACATCGCGCAATGCCGCCAACAGGCGGTGCATTTCTTCTGCGCCAGATCGCATGCCGGTCGCGAAGACACCGAAATCGGTGAACTCCTTCTCCCGGCGGCTAGCGAGCATTTCCATGCGGTCGTGCTCCACCTGAAGCTGCGTGAGCAGTGCGCCGGAGCTTTCTTCAAAGCTATCGGCCATGCGTTCCACGGCATCGGCGAGACGAACCGGACGGCTCGAGCGGTCGGTTGCCAGCAGCACGCTCGCTTCGGCGAGGGCGTTATCCATCTCGGCCTGGAAGAGGCTGGTGGTATCGGCAATCGTATCTTCCTGCTCTTCACGGCGACCGTGCGCGTAGAAGGTGAGGGCGATGATGATGCCGATCAGGATGGCATCGAGGAAGGCGACGTGCGAAAGGGATGGCTCCAGAAGGGTGGAGTTGCCACCGAATCCCGTTTCCCATGCGGTGAGGAAGGATTGACCGTGCTCCGGATTCTCGGTCTCAAGATCAGCCCAGTTGCTCACTGCTGCACCGAGTGCCCACCACGTGAGCAGAATCGGCACCAGCACGAGTACGTTTCGGAGCTTGTCGGCTACTTCAATCCGCTTCGGGGCGTAGCCACCTTCGTGCTTTACGGCGAAGGCGTGCGCCAGACGATCTGTGTTGAACGCGCGGCGAAGATCAACATCGCTCCAGCGTTGTCGACCACTTTCGCTCGAAATCGCGTTCGCGAGATCGTCGAGTCGTCGGGACGATCGAGCGTCCACATCCTCGAGTAATCCGGCGATATCGGAGATTTGTTTGGCGATTTCCGGAGCCGGTGCATTGAACGATGGGCCTGAATCTGTGCCCGAACGCCAACTATTTACCAGTTGAGGGGAACGAGCCTCGGTTTCAGACGTTCTATGATTAGTCGATGATCGCATTGGCAATTGCGGCTGCCTTTCAGTCGTCGCGATCAGTCCCTTAGTGATGTAGACTATCGTCGATGCCGGGACTGTACATACACTTTACCACTTCCGTCCAGCCCAGACAGCGGTATTCGTACGCAGGAAAAACAGAGAAAGGACCTAGTGGAGAGTCGATCTCGCTTATCAAACGCATTGCTGGCCAATAGGGTTCCAGAGCTTCAGGCAGATGGCTATGAGGTGGTGCTCAACAGTGCGGGCCAACCCGTTTTGAAATCAGGCAACACCGCTATCGTGGCGTGCCTGCAGGATCCCACCGGTGCCAAAGTGGCACTGCGCGTGGCGAATGAGTTCGGCAGCGGACTCTTTTGGCAACGGCACTACAACAGCATGGAAGAGAGCCTGCCGCATTCCGCCCGCAACTATTTCCCGGATCAGATTTCACCGGTAGTCGGCGGCATAACGCTGGTTGGTCGCCGGATGCCATCGGTTCTGATGGAGTGGATCGATGGGCCCACGCTGTTTGAGGCCATTGATCGCGCTGCGGATCGCGGCAATCGCGATGTACTCGATGCCATCGCGGCGGCTTTGCGTGATCTTTCGATTGGTTTGCGCGATAGTCGCGTAACGCATGGCGATCTCACGCCGGATAATCTGATGCTTCGCCCTAATGGCGATCTGGTGTGTGTCGATCTCGATACCCTTGAATGGCCGGGAGCGCGCAAACGCGTGCACGATGTGGAGGAACACGCCTATCGTCATCCGCGTCGGAGCGGCACACCCGCCCATCAGGATGCCTTTGCGCTCCTGGTGATGTTTGTCTCCACGCTGCTCTTGCGAGATGCGCCGGACCTGCGCGAAGCACTTGGCCAGCCGTCAAACACTAATGGTGTGGCCCTGTTGTTCGGCGTGTGGGATCTGCGTGATCCGCGCAATTCAGAGGCGATCGCAACAGTTCACTCGCGCGTGAGCAAACGGGGCCGGGCCCTGCTCGATCTTCTCACCCGGGCCTGTGAATCCGAGGCGTTCCGCGCCCAGCAACTGCTGGACGATGCCTTCGATGTCGCGAATCTGCCCGATTCATCCGTTGATGATCCACAGCCGGTTCTTCCGGAAACCAACCCGGTAGAGCCTGAAACTGCAGAAGATATCGATATCGCTGCCGCTGTCGGTAAGTTACGCGAACTCTATGGATACCAACCAACCGAGCAGGCGACTTCTACATACAACTTCACAGGCACCTGGCCGGAGACGCGCCCGGTAGTCGAGCGACCGGAACCTGTGCCTGATCCTGTGTGGGACGACGAACCGGAGCCCAAGACCACCAAAACAGAAGTGCTGAAGCGGCCGCTCGAGCGCCTGGTTAGGCGTCCGTTTGCCAGCATCGATAAGGTGCTGGAGGATGAGGCACAGGCCGCACGCCAGATCGATCGCGAGATCGCAAATCATGCGCGAAACCATCAGGACGATCGTATTCTGGAACTCCATCAGGAATCGCAGCAGCGAAATCTGGTACTCGAAGAGTCGACCCGCCGCCTGATTCGACTCGCGCAGGATCGCTCAACTATCCGCGCCAGACTCGAAAAAGCGCTGGCTGATAACAACCGCCGTGAACTCGCCGACCTCGCAGTTTCTGGCGAGCTGGCTCTGCTCGGCGATACCACTCGTGATTCGCTCGTCAAGGTTCTGCAGGCGCTGGAATGGCCATCGTTGTTGCGGGCTCTGGAAACCGATGACGATTCGCTCATCATGCTCTGGTTCGATGACGAGGTGTTTGAGGATGAGCGCGCTCTGCCTCATGCCATGCGCATGCGCATAGAACTCGCTCGCGAGCGGCTCGACTGGATTCAGCAAGTTCGCGCCCGATTGCGCGAACGCGATGCCGAGGGATTGGAGCTGTTGGTATCGAACGAACCCCAGGATGGGCGCCAGCACCTAGGTGAAAGCGAACGCCGGCGTGTGCGTCAGCTCATCGATGGCAAACGTGCCCTGGCCGAACTGGATCGCTCCATTCGCTCAGGCAACACGCATCGGGTAATCGCGGCGCTGACCGTGGTCGAGAAGACCGGCGCCACTATCGAGGATCCGGCGCTTTGGAAGTCGGTCCGCAGAATCGTTGAGCGTACCGATCTCATCAAGGAAACCATCTCGGCCGCAAGGATGAGCCCGCCAGACGATCGTGCGCTTGCTTCGTTGGTACCTCGTTTGAAAGAACAGGGGATCGCGCACGATCCCGCGCTTCGTGGCGAGTACAGTCTCGATCGCCTGGAAGCGATGATCATTCGGGGCGCTGCCGTGCGCAGAATTCGCCGTGGAATCGATCATGATGACGATCGGGCGATTCGTCTGGCAGCCTTCCCGGATGCCACGGGCGCACTCTCGCTGCTCAGCCCGGAAGAGCGAGCACGAGTCGATACCGCCCGCGCTCGCAAACGAGTCCGCCGCATCGACGTCTAATCCAGCAGAGCGGCCGGTGTTTCCCACTGGCCGCTGGCTGCGCTTCGCTCGACTGCATCCAACACGGCCTGGCAACGATAGCCATCGGCGAAATCTGGTTGTGGCTGTTCGCCGGAAATCACGCCCAGGATCAGATCTCGCACCTGATGAACATGCGTGTGCTCCCAGCCGATGATGTGGCCGGTGGGCCACCAGTTACCCACTAGTGGGTGACTGCCATCTGTCACGAGAACATTGTGGAATCCTCGCGTGAGCGCATCGTCTTCGGTCAGGTACACCTGCAGCCGATTCAGATCTTCGAGATCGAAAGCAATGGTCCCCTTTGAACCATTGATCTCAAATGAGTTCTGATTCTTCCGACCGGTCGCCAGGCGGCTGGCTTCGAACACACCGGTGGCACCGTTCTCGAATTTCGCGATGAATGCGGTCCAGTCGTCGACGGTCACTTCGCCATGCGTTTTGCCATCGATTGGCTGCTCAAGCGGTCGGGAGGTGACTGCTGTCGCCAGTGATCCGGTAACAGACGCAATGGGACCGATCAGCATGTGAGCGAGATCGGTTATGTGTGCGCCAATATCACCAAGCGCACCGCTACCAGCAAATTCCTTCTCCAGTCGCCAGCTCATGGGTGCATTGGCATCGGCAAGCCAATCCTGCAGATAACGAGCGCGGAAGCTGCGAATCTCGCCGATGCGGCCGTCGTCGATGAGCTGCTTGGCCAGCATTACCGCCGGCACCTTGCGGTAGTTGAAGTTCACCATGCCGATAGTTCCAGCAGCGCGCCACGCGCGTACCATCTCAGCGGCGTCTTCCAGCGTGTTCGCCAGTGGCTTCTCACAAATGACGTGCTTACCAGCAGCAAACGCTTCCATCACGACCTGATGATGCAGGTGTCCCGGTGTGGAGACATCGATAATATCGATCTCGGGATTCTCGAGCAGTGTCCGATAATCCGTCTCATATCCGGCCCATCCAAACTGATCGGCCGCAGCCGATACTGCCTCTTCGCTTCTGCCAGAAATCGCCACCATGCGCGGCTTCGGTACGTCCGGGAAGAAGGCGTGTACCTGTCGATACGCATTGGAGTGCGCCTTACCCATGAACTTGTAGCCAACCAAACCAATTCCTGGAGTTTGCATATGCCGTATCCTGTCAATTGCAAGAGATGTTCGTACGAACGTCGGTTGTGACTACACCATATCGGGGATCATCGTGGCCGTCGACACATTACTCAACAACCGATTTGCCATTAACGATACCGGCATCAAGCCGCTTGGCGAAGGTGGCATGGCCATTATCTACCCGGGTATCGATACCGAGACCGATGAGTCCATCGCTGCCAAAACCCTACTCCCCAGCTACCAGGGAGATTCGCATCGCCGCGCTCGCTTTCGGCGCGAAGCCGAGGTACTGAAAGCCGTTCAGCATCCATACATCGTGGATCTGGTCGATGTGGTGGATGGTCGCCGCGGCACCTGGATCCTGATGGAACAGTTGGAAGGCGAGAACCTGCGTGACAAGCTGGATCGGGAAGGTGCGTTCGATCCCAAAACCGTCAGTGCCTGGTTGGCACCTGTTTGTGCCGCCCTCGAGCACATGCATCGCCTCGGCTATGTGCATCTGGATGTCACGCCGCAGAACATATTCCTCACGGATGATGGCGAGGTTAAGCTGATCGATTTCGGCATCGCCCAGAAAGCATTCATACCGCCAAAGCGGGAGGGCGACAAGCTCCTCGGCACTGCGACGTATATCTCCCCGGAGCACGGCAGCGGTCGGGTCGTGACCCCCGCTTCGGATATCTATTCCCTGGGCTGTGTCGCCTTTGAGTTGATGACCAACAAGAAGGTCTTTAGCGAGCGGGCAAACATTTCGAACGATGAAACGGTCAGTTTGCGGCAGGATAATGTGCCGGATCTCCCTTCCAGCGTGGCACCCGAATTGGATCTGCCTCTGTGGGTGGATTC
>JAFAEA010000246.1 GCA_023424355.1 Chloroflexota bacterium
CTCCGGTCGATGGTCACCCACGAGGGGTGACGCTACCCAATGGGTTGGCAACTTTCTCTATCTGGGGGATGCGGTCCTCCAAACATGTGTGCCTTGCTGATAGACATATTCCCAGAGCACGCCGTGGTCGACAGAAAGCTGTTCGGTGAACCACCAGGTGTCATCAGGATTCCAGCCGGCGATGACGCTGGCTGTTTCCGCATCTATTGGAATTGCTGTGCCAGCAGAGGCGAGATAGGCGGCGACGGAGAGGTGAACCCCATCGAACTCCCGAGCAATGGCATGCCAATCTGGCATGATCCAGATGCCGACGCGACCAGTGGTGTGGTACCAATCGTTTCTCTTCTCGTTGGTGACCTCCAACGGATATCGACGGCAGAGATTGGCCCAATCTTCGACGCGACCGATTTCCAGAATCCGTGGATTTGACGGGAGATGAACACGAGAAATCATCGCCCGCTGGTAACCAACATCCTCGCTGAACCAGAGCCCCGCCGGAGTGCCATCTTCAAGACTGCGACTGGTGTGAGGCAGCGCAATTGGTGGAATGGACCACCAAACTCCGGTGCTGTTGCCGATTTCTTCCTGGCTTGGTTCGTCTTGCTCGGTCACTTGCGGTGTAGATGGCTGATTACGCCACTGGACGAGTTGAGCCATTACAGAATCCAAAAATGGCCGATAGTCGCCCCACCAGATCCAGGATTGCTCCCGCGTATCCCACCCAGAACTCCACCAGTCTGTATGCGGCGACCGGGCGATATGCACCGCGACACGGTGAAGTGCCTCCCGCATGACAGGAGTTGCCGCCAGAATGTCCGAGCCATCCGGGGGCTGCCAGTACATAGCCGCCATCACCGATTGATGCAGGGAATGTCGCAGCAATTCTGGCGTGGGTTCAGCTAGAGGCACCTCCGAGAGCAGTGAGGCAACGAGTTCTGGTGTGGCAGAAGCCTCGTCATCCTCACCGTCTCCAAGAGCAACTCGTACAACGGACGTTCCCCTGCCGGGATCGAGGTCGTACGCAGCATCGCCCACGGCGCGATGAAATCGCCATTCCTCATCTTGAGGAAACGCCAACCGTTGTGATTCCAGCGCGTATTCGAGTAAGAGTCGGCGGCCGCGAGGACCAGCCAGAAGTGTTGCTGGATCCATCATACGAACCTTACATCTGGATACTGGTGCATACCTTCACGTTAGCAGACACAAAACGAGGCATGCAATGCATGCCTCGTTTTCCTGAATTCATATTGATAAGAACTACTTGACCTTATCGGCAGCGGAGACGTGCTTCGGCTTGCCGCGGGTCATGCCTTCCGGTGGAGCGGTCCAGCCGAGGGCTTCGGTTTCATCGCCCTTGATGGCGAGGAATGCGGACCGGGTTTCCGGATATACGGCGGTGATGGCTTCGTACGGGATCCAGAGCTCCTTGCTGGCGCTCTTCACGCCGGTGGCGTAGATCATACCGCTGTATTTGCGGCCGTAATCCACTCCGCCTGGCAGAATACCTTCGACTGTCGCAAGGGTGCCGCTCGCCGCGTAGAGGGTGTAGCCCTCGGCGATATCGGCGATGGTGCCTGGTTCACCGAATTTGGCACGGGCATCGACCGGTGGCAGAGCACCATCCCACATGCCAACAGAACCGATGGCAACTTCCTTACCGAGGAAGCCGGTGCCATCTGGCTGGCGGGAAAGGAACGACATGATCGCGATCACCCCGAGCAGAATTCCGATACCAATCCAGAGTTCTGGACGGTCGAGGCGATCCTTCTCTCCACCCTGGTATGCACCAATAAAGGTACGGCCAATGGTGATGATGAGGATACCGATGACAATGAGGAACCCGATGGGTACCGCAAATGAATCCAGATACTGCTGCCGGAATTTGTTCATACCTTCTCTCCCCTGTAACCCACGTTATCGATTTTGTTCCGTGCGGGTTCGAATTTGCTCGAGCCGCTTCTTTTCTTCCTCAGTTAGTGGCGTCATATCCGATGCGTTCATTATAGAGAACTCGCTGCGCCTGTAGAGCATTGCCTGCTTGCGTGCCTTACGCAACCGCAGTTTCCAGGCGATTACTCCGCTGAGTGCAACGATCGGAATGATGAACCAATACCATGTGGTAGATATGATATACGCCCACGATTTCTCGGTTCCGGCCTCCGAAGAGTGCCTGCCAACTACCAAAATAACGGCGATAGTTGCCAACTTGAACGCGAATAGTGTCCAGATAACTGCCCAACCGCTGAAGCGCTCATCGGCGAGCATTTTATGTTCGGCCTCCATACGGCGAACAGCCTGTTCGGAGTATGAAGGTGGTGGCGGAGATTGTATTGGAACGGCCATATCCGCACCTCCCTTCGTCCTGCCAAACCTAGGTCGTGTGTATTCCTGCCGGCTCCTTCACTGGCACGATACGCTGAACCCTTGCCCCGGAACGGATTGCTTCCTGGTCCTTCTTTTCCTCTGCCGCGGCAAATCGGAGGAAGATGACGGTAATCATCACCAGGAAAACGGTATTCATACCAACCCACATGATGAGGCCGCTGATCTGCTGATCCTCGGCGACACTCAAACCCCATGGCCGCTGATTGGATTCAGCGTAGTGCGGATACAGCCCAGGGGCTGCGTATACGATCATGGCGCCAACCACACCACTCGGGAGGGTTTGCAGGAACAGGTACAGGCATTTCATGAGCGGTGATAGCTGTGGTGCTTCGGAAATAGGGCTCATGATTGGCCAGAAGAACAGGAATCCGGTTACCAGGAAGAACGCGTGCTGCAACGCATGCACGAACTGGTTCTTCAGCGTGATGTTGTACAGATCCGGGAAGTGCCAAAGAACGATGATCATGCTGGCGAGCACGAATCCCGGAAGCGCCTTCGGAGCTCTGGTGAGCATGAATCTGGTAACAGGATTATTCAGCAGTGGCTTGTACACCCACGCCGGAGTTCCCTTGATCCAGCACGGTACCACCGCAAACATGAGCAACAGGTGCTGCACCATGTGGGCGCTGGCCCAGAAGTAGTAGCTCCAGTCGTCCAACGGTGGTCCAAGCGAGATCAGCAATAGCACCTGGCCAAGCAGGAACCAGCGAATCTGCGCATTGGTGACGGGACGGTTCTCGGCGCCTGGCCGTCGACGATTCAACGGACCAATTACCGCGAAGTAACCGGCGGTCATAAGCATAATCACCAGTGCTGTGGCTGGATCGATCATCCAGTGTGTGTAGAGGCCACCGACTGGTTCGGGGCCTCCCACGTGAAGAAGTGGTGATGTATGCAACGGTTGAAGCATTTAAGGGACTATCGCTCTCGTAACGTTACCCGACGCTAATCGCGGCTGGGCTTATCTGGGAAAATACTCATATTGCCGTGGAAGACTGATGCATTGTCGTAATACATCACTACCCACAGAGCAATAAACATGATGATGCTGATGATGAGCGCCGCACCGAAAATACCGGTGAGCAGCTTGTCATCGAACTTAAGGTGCATGAAGTAGCCGACCACCACCACGAACTTGATGGCAGAAAGCGCGATCAGCAAGGGAACCAGTACACCCTCGAGTGCCGGGATGTAGTAGATCGCCACTTCGATGGCAGTGATGATGCCGAGCATGATCGCGATGCGTACATACGCATTCAGCGAAGGATGTCCGGCATGGTCGTCGTGTGCGTGTGCAACTGCACTAGACATGGCTTATGCCCTCCCTAGAATCGCTGTATCAG
Source organism: Chloroflexota bacterium (assembly GCA_023424355.1). Lineage (GTDB taxonomy): Bacteria > Chloroflexota > Chloroflexia > Thermomicrobiales > UBA6265 > UBA6265. The sequence goes on from JAFAEA010000246.1 coordinate 3,729, forward strand.
CGTTTGCGCAATCTCCAGGCCACGGGAAACATGTTCGCCGCCGCCTTCCGCTTCGTTGTACGGCAACAGGTACACGAGCGTGAAGATCACAATCCAGACGATATCCACAAAGTGCCAGTACAAGCCGGCGATCTCCAGAGTCATGGAGTTCTCGGCCTTGAGGCCACCGCGGAGACTGACGAACAAGAGCGCCAGCAGCCACAGCACGCCCAACCCCACGTGCAAGCCGTGGAAACCGGTAAGTGTGAAGAACGAGCTACCGAAGATATTGCCCTGCAGGGTGAGACCTTCGTGATAGAACTCGGTGAATTCGAAGAACTGACCACCAAGGAAGGTAAGGCCAAGAATCGCTGTAGCAGCGAGCCAAATGCGCGAGTTGCGGATGTGACCCTTCTGCAGGCTACCGAGGCTCAGCACCATGGTGAGCGAGCTCATGAGCAGCACGAAGGCGCTCACCGAGGTGAACGGGATATCGATCAGTTCATGAGGGAACGGACCAACACCCAATTCAACTGCGCGGTTGCGGTAGATCATGTAGGTCGCGATGAGCGAACCAAAGAACATACAGTCGCTAGCCAGGAACAACCACATCATCAACTTGCGGTTTTCGATGCCTGTTCCTTCATGTGCCGGCTCGTGCCCGCCATGGTCATCGATATGACCGTGGCCGGCAGAAGCTGGCGAGACATCCAGAGTTTGTGCCATGTTACGTCCTCCCCAGGAAGCCTAGTGCAGGCCTTCGACGCCGGTTGGTTCGAATGCCCAGGCAAAGATGCCCCAAAGCAGCGCCACAAGACCGGCCATAGAAACAAGTGAAATAGCCAACGGGCCCATGTAGAAGAGCGTGATGTTCTCGAACAGGAAACCAATGCCCATGAAGAACATGCCAGCGGCGGCTACGAATGGCCAGAAGCTTGGGTTCGGCAGATGCACATGTGCGCCTGCATCCGGACCGAGCACGAGTTCTTCGCTCTCGATGTAGGCTGGAGCATCGTCGCCATGACCATACTTTTCGGCCCACAGCGGATCGCGGCTGGCCACAACCGGCTGCTCGGCGAAGTTGTACACCGGCGGCGGGCTGGTGGTGGCCCATTCGAGTGTCGGAGCATCCCACGGGTTGGCGCCCGAGCGCTTGCCCTTCTTGAGCGATGTACCGATGTTGTACAGCAAGAGCAACATACCGAAGCCCAGGATGTACGCGCCGAAGGTGACGATCATGTTCCAGAAGTTCCAGCCGGCACCCTCACCATAGGTGTAGTAGCGGCGTGGCATACCTTCGAGACCAAGGAAGTGCATCGGGAAGAAGGTTGCGTTGAAGCCGACAAACGTGGCCCAGAAGTTGAACTTGCCGAGCTTCTCGTCCATCAATCGTCCGGTGATCTTCGGGAAGTAGTAGTAGATACCACCGATCAAACCGAAGACAGAACCGCCGAAGAGCACGTAGTGGAAGTGAGCGATAAGGAAGTAGCTATCGTTGTGATGCGCATCAATCGGCACAGTAGCGTGCATAACACCGGAAATACCACCGATGGTAAACATGCTGATCATACCGACGGTAAACATCATCGCCGTGGTAAAGCGTATCTGCCCCAGCGCCATGGTTCCGAGCCAGTTGAAAATCTTCACACCGGTCGGGATGGCGATGGTCATTGTGGTGGCACTGAACACCGCATTAGCGGTTGGGCCCATGCCTGTGGTGAACATGTGGTGCGCCCACACGCCGAAGCCCAGGAAGGCGATGGCAGCGGTGGCGTACACCATGATGCTGTAACCAAACAGCGGCTTGCGGCTGAAGGTTGGCACGATTTCAGAAACGATACCGAACACCGGCAGGATCATGATGTAGACCTCGGGGTGACCGAAGATCCAGAACAGGTGCTGCCACAGCAGCGGATCACCGCCAGCGGCCACAACGTAGAAGTTGGTGCCAACCCAGCGATCGAGCATCAGGAAGATGATAGCGACGGTAATGGCCGGGAACGCCATGATCAGCAGAATGCTGGTGATGAGCGTGGTCCAGCTGAAGATCGGCATGCGCATGAGCGACATACCAGGTGCGCGCATATTAAGGATGGTCACAATAAAGTTGAACGCACCGAGCATCGAGGAGATACCCGAGATGGTGAGACCAACGATCCAGAAATCGACTGCGCGAGAGGGGTTCCAGGCGAGATCGGTAAGCGGAGCGTATGCGTACCAACCCTGGTTCGGAGCGTTGCCCACAAACCAGCCGAGGTTGAGGATGATACCTGCCGAAAGGAACAGCCAGTAACTAAAGGCGTTCAGGCGAGGCATACCCACATCGCGCGCTCCAATTTGGAGCGGCATCACATAGTTCCAGAAAGCTACGGTCAACGGCATAACACCAAGGAAGATCATGGTGGTGCCGTGCATGGTGAAGAGCTCGTTGTAGAGCTTTTCATCAATGAGGCCATTGCCGCTGGTGATGAGCTGGGTGCGGATGAGCAATGCCTCCAGACCACCAAGCATAAGGAAGAAGATCGCAGTAACGCCGTACATGACGCCGATCTTCTTATGGTCGATGGTGGTCATCCAATCCCACACACCGCGCCGTTGTTTTGACCCCACTGTTGAACTTGTTCCGGCCTGAACCGGAGTGTTCACCTGAGGCTGTGCTATAGACGCCATCTCGCGCTCCTACCCCTTGGCCCTGCGTTGGGCCCGCGATTGTTTGAGAATCCTCGGCCGTATTACGCGGCCGGTGTTGCTTCCATATCTTCGGCAGGTGTGGCCTCCGGCGATCCTGCCGGCTGCTCACCTGTTCCCCATCCATCCGGCGATGTACATCCGCCCTCTGGTGCCATTGAGTAGAGGAAGTCCACGAACTCGTCGGCTTCTTCTGATGTGATCTCAATGGGCTTTCCGGGCCCGATCTGTGTCGCCATGTAGTTCCCCGGTTTCACTGAGCCAGGGTCCATAATCCATTGCTTCAGATTTTCGGGTGTGGTTTCCATCATGCCGGCAGCGAATGTTTCGCGGCAGACGAGCATGGTGAGATCCGGACCGAAGGTCGCCGGCGCATTGATACCGGTGAGAGCACCGTTGGTATCGAAGCCATTGAAGGAGTGGCAGCTGAGGCAGACGCTGAACTTGGCTGGTGCCTGCACAACGCCGGTATCGCCTTCCTGCGGCTTGGCGGAAACAGCCGGGCTGGTTCGCCAGTTGTTGACCCAGTTGTAGAACTCGTCTTCTTCAACAACAACAATCTTGAACCGCATCCATGCGTGTTGGGCACCGCAGTATTCGGCGCATTCGCCGTAGTACTCGCCGGTTTCCGTTGGTGTAATGGAGATGCTGTTCACGTGCCCTGGAATCACATCGAGCTTACCGCTCAGCTGTGGTACCCAGAAGCTGTGGATCACGTTATTGGAGTACAGGTTGAATACGGTGTTGCGACCCTTCGGGATCACGATCTCGTTGGCCGTGGTTACTTCCAGGTTCTGACCGTTCTGTACTTCATCCTCGCCGAGGTGGAATTCCCACCACCACTGCTTGCCGTACACATCTACCTGCAGGCTGCCTTCCTGTGCCTGGGCATCGTGATCGAACAGGATGTTCAGGGTTGGAATGAGGAGCACCAACAGCACAACGGCCGGAATCACGGTCCACACCAGCTCGAGCTGCTTGTGACCATGAACCTGCGGTGGTCGCTTGGTTTCGTTCTTCTTGCGGCGATAGCGGAGGCTGAGGTACACCACGGCGAACTGCACACCCACAAACACAATGAGTGAGAGCCAGAACACCAGTTTGTACAGACCGTGAATATCGTCTGCGGTAGTGGAAGCAGGATCAACGGTTGAATACGGCTTCTCGCCATCTGGTCCGCAAGCGCTCAATACAAGCATTGCGGTCATCGCGAGCAAACCGAGCGACACCAATTTCGGGATTACCCCGCGCCGTGCCGAGCCGTTTTGCCGATTATGGCGCTGCTCGTCCATTCTGCCTCCCCAATCTCTCCCGGATTGAAATTATCCGGATATCTCCAACACACGTCGGCTGCACAGGTTCCCTTACCCGTGAGCCGTCCATTCTTTCGCTAATTTCCTGTGGAGCCGCCTGGGTGTAGCCCACCCACGGGCACTTACCTCGGCGCTACACCGCACAGGCACGAGCACAATGTCTCGTGTGTAAGTACGTATACCCAAATCCCGACATGTTGGTCAAGCAATTACCAGGAATTTCCTGATACATGCTGCCACGAACACCCCATAACCAAGGCGGTGTTCCGGGCCAGATATACCTATTGAGCATAGCACTTAACCAGCAATTGCCCAACGCTCGTTTTGGCTGCCTAATGTATACTCACACGAGGAGAGAGTTCGCGCGCCGGTACCCCGCTTTTTACTGGCTGATCGCCGTTTTCGGAGCATTTACTGTGCATTCCACACCCCCGCAATCGCAGCGCATGCTAAGCGTAGCCCTCATGCTCACCGGGCTGGTTATTGCTGCCATCGCTATCGTGGCGGATACCATCAATATCGGTACCGGCAAGGGTTTTGGCTACTACCAAATGATTGTGTTGATTGCCGGAATCGTGATCTTCCTCATCGGTATTCTGGTGATTGTGGGAAACCGTTCCAGCCACGATGATTCTGGCGAGTTCCGGGACGACTCCTAGCCCCATAACACCCTAGTATTATGAGATTAGTCCGCTTTGGCCGATTGTTGGCCAGGCGGTTGTGTGCGTAATCCGCTACCTACAGGAGATACCCCCTCCCGATGACCAATCAGTCTGATTCGAATGCCAACACCGGTGTCATTGCCCGGGAAGAACTCGCCGCCATCGAAGCGATTCGGGCTGCCCTCGCCGCCGAAGGAATCGATATCGGCAACAAGCCTCTCGATCTCCGTCCTCTTCCATTTGAAGGCACCTGGGGAAGCGCAAGCACCATTGCCCGCATGGCCGCTGGCGATATCGTGCAGCAGCAGCTGGAATCTGAGGGGGCACTCGAGGGGCTGAGCAAAAAAGAAGCAAAGAAGCTCGTAAACGAGCGCGTGGGCGCTGCCAGCCAGGATCTCGCGGCCAAACTGGCCAACACAATCGGTGAAACCGGCAGGTTTGCCAGCGTCGAGGCCGTGAATGGCTACATCAATATCGCTTACGATGCCGATGCCACCACCAATCGCCTTGTGCGCGAGGTTCTGGAGCAGGATGCCACCTATGGCCACGCTGCACCGGATAGCCGCGATCTGAAGGTGATGATCGAGCACAGCCAGCTGAACACCCACAAGGCGGCGCACGTTGGCCACCTTCGCAACATCTGTCTCGGCGTGGCGCTCACCAATATCAGCAAGGCGGCCGGATTCCCGACCATGCCGGTGACCTACATCGGTGATATTGGTCGGCACGTCGTGATGTGCCTGTGGGCCCTCCGCGCGTTCCATAGCGGCGAAGAGCCGCGCGATGGCATCAGCAGGGGTCGCTGGCTCGGCGAAATCTATGTGGAAGCCCGCACCCGGCTCGGCTACCGCGACGATGTGCTGAAGTTCCTCAACAATCTGATCGAAAAGGATGCCGCCTTCCCGGATGCCATCGACCGCGTGCTCAAGCAACTGTGGAACAACGATGATCCTGTGGATGGCGAGGATATCGCCTACCTGCTCGGCAAAGCCACCAATGCCGGCCAGATTGTGGTTGATGAACTGATCGACGAGAACGTGATCGTTCCGTTCTTCAGCTTGCTGGGAGATCATCTGAGCCAACAAGCCAGCGTCGAGAACGATGAAGGTGAAGTCGACCCAGATGCTGTCGCACGCTACACCGAATGGCAGCAACTGAATTCCACTATCGATTGGTGGCCGCAGGTTCCACGCTGGACCGCCGAGGAGAAGGCGACCTTCCAGCTTTGGGAGGATCAGGATCCGGAATTCGTGCAGCTGTGGGAAACCACACGCGGTTGGAGCATGGATGAGCTCCGCGAGATCTTCGATGAATTTGGCGCCACCTTTGATGTGTGGTTCACCGAAAGCGAAGTCGAGGATGAGGGTCGCGTGATTGTGCGCGAACTGCTGGAGCGCGGCATCGCCGAGATCAGCGATGGTTTGCCGGTGGTGAAGATTGACGAGAAGCTGGGCCTCGAGCAGGAAACCTACCGCACCATGCCGATTCTCCGCAGCGATGGCAGCACGCTCTACTCCACCAAGGATCTGGCGCTGGCTCGCAAGAAGTTCCAGAACTACGACATCGATCAATCCATTTGGGTGGTGGATGTCCGCCAGAGCCTCTACTTCGATCAGATCACTCGTATTCTCGAGCTCTATGGCTTCGACGAAGCGGATGCAAACCTGCACCTCGGCTATGAGTTCGTCACCCTGCCGGGCGGCATCATGAGCAGCCGCAAGGGCAACGCGCCGCTGTTGGAGGATGTGCGCAATGCCATGATCTCGCGAGCATTGGCGGTGGTGAAGGAAAAGAATCCTTCCCTTTCTGCTGCCGAGCAAGAGCAGGCCGCTCGCGATATCTCCATCGGTGCTATCAAGTACGCCATGCTGGCGCGCGATGGCAACAAGGTGATTGTGTTTGATCCGGATGAGGCCCTGAGCTTCGAGGGTCACGCCGCGCCATACATTCAGTACGCGCACGCCCGCGCTTGCCGCATTTTGGAACGCGCGGAGGTTGCAGATGCCGATGTGTTGGGTGCCCTCACCGAGACGGATTTCTCGGCGCCGGTAGCAGAAGAGCTGGGATTGCTGCAGCAGATCTCAGCCTTCCCGGAAATGGTGCAGCGCGCAGCCAGCGAGCACCGTCCGCTGCATATCACCAACTATGTGTTTGAACTGGCCAAGCGCTTCAACGATTTCTATCACGCCGCGCCGGTACTGGCCGAAGGTGTGGATCCGAAGGTGAAGCAGGCCCGCCTCGCATTGGTCACCGCCACACGCATCACGCTGCGAAACGGACTCTCGCTGCTGGGTATCGTGGCACCGGAGCGAATGTAATGAGCGAGTTCAACTTCCTGCGTACCGCGCGAATGCAACCGATTGCTGTGCCGCTCTGGTACGGCTGCGAGGTGCCAGGCACGGATCATGGTGCGATCACTCTGCGCGATGGTCTGGAACAGCGCTGGCTGGATGGCCACTTTAATAAACTGCTCAGCCGTTTGGAGCCGGCCATCACCATTCCCGTGGAGGATGTCCCGCGCGCAAGATCACTGCTTCATCAGAGTGATCTCGTGTTCCTGGAAGCCATCGATAACGCCAATACACTGCTTGCCGATGCGGTAGATAGCACCATCAAGCGGGGACATTTCCCGATTTCACTTGGAGGCGACCACGCGCTGGCGATGGGTTCCATCGCCGGAGCGGTACGAAACGCCAAAAAGGTTGGGGTGCTGTGGATCGATACCCACCCGGATATCAACACTCCGGCGGGGAGCCTCACCGGTCACATTCATGGCATGCCGCTGGCTGTCGCAATCGGCACGGCTGCGGATGATCTTCCTCGCTCCACGAACCTCGCCGGCTTCGCCCCGATGCTGCAGCCGGATCAGATTGCGTATTTGGGCATCCGCGATATTGATTTGCTGGAAGAAGACACCATCGTTGAGAAGGGCATCTTCGCGCGGACCATGGACGAGTGGAGCGACGACGGCATCATACCCGGACTGGAGGCGGCGTTGAACCACCTGGTGCAAGCCGGCTGCGATGCGATCCACTTCAGCTTCGATGTTGATGTGCTGGATCCGGGAATTTTCCCGGGCACCGGCACACGGTATCCCGGCGGCCTCACCATTCGCGAGGCGAGCCAGGTTATGCGCTATCTCGGCACCTGGACCGCCCTGCCGATCCGCTCGATGGACTTCGTGGAACTGAATCCGATGCTGGATACGAGTGGTCATAGTACGAACGCCGCGCTGCATTTGTTGGCAACGGCATTGGGCCAGCGGATGTTGGACCGGGGGTAGGTCGCGGGGAGAAATTATCTCCCCCAATAAGGGCAGACAAGCTGCCCTTCTACCGGCCTCACCTTCGGTAGCGGAGGAGCTTGTCTCCTCCTCAACGAAAGGTCAGATAAACTGTCCTACTACCGGCCAAATCATAGGTAGCGGGGGAGTTTATCTCCCCCAATCGAAAGGGCAGACAAGCTGCCCTGCTACCAGGCCCTGCTACCAACCCCTGGTGCACGCCACTCCACCGGTAGAGGGGGAGTTTATCTCCCCCAATCGAAAGGGCAGACAAGCTGCCCTACTACCAAGCCCTGCTACTAACCCCTGGTACACGCCACTCCACCGGTAGCGCGGGAGTTTATCTCCCCCAATCGAAAGGGCAGACAAGCTGCCCTACTACCAAGCCCTGCTACCAACCCCTGGTACCCGCCACTCCACCGGTAGCGCGGGAGTTTATCTCCCCCAATCGAAAGGGCAGACAAGCTGCCCTGCTACCAGGCCCCGCTACCAAACCTTACTACCGGTTTATGTCCACATCCCGTAAAATTAACTCATCCGATAATCGAACTCAAAAAAGGACCCGGCCCATGGAATCGCGATGGAGGAAGCCTCTTCGGTTAGACCTTTGGGATTACTCGCAGCCGGCGATTTATCACATTACGGTTTGCATCGCCGATCGAACCGATCGACTGGCGACCATTCGAGATAACAGCGTCGAAATTACGCCGGCTGGGGCGATGGTGCAGGATCACCTGCTCTCGCTTCCTGACCGGTTCGATGAGGTTGATATCGATTCCTTTGTGATCATGCCAAATCATGTGCATTTCATTATCGAAATGAACCTGGAATCATTCGATGAACCAGGTCTCGATCTGGCCCGGCCAATTCAAGCGTTTAAATCTCTCACAACGAGGGATTACGGGGTGGGGGTCAGGAATCTTGGTTGGCGTCCGTATCAGGGTGTTTTGTGGCAGAAGCGGTATTTCGAAACGATCATGCGCAACGAGAATTGGTTAGAGCGGCACAGGAATTACATCGCCAACAATCCGTCGCATTGGCAACAGGATCCGGAATCGATCCATCGACCACGCCGGTAGCGGGGGAGGTTATCTGCCCCTCAAGAAAGGGCAGACAAGCTGCCCTGCTACCAGGCCCTGCTACCGTAAAATCACCGTTCGACTATCACTCCCAATGCCGCGGCGAAGGCGTTGTACGCCGGGACACCACGTACCGGTGCGAGTTCGCCGAGCGAATACAGCCCGATAAACGGCAGATCGGGCAGCACTTCCACCACGGCGGCGGCATCGTGATCGTTGCGACCAAACATGTTGGTGCCCCTCCCCTTGCAACTGCTCA
>JAFAEA010000270.1 GCA_023424355.1 Chloroflexota bacterium
TCTTTGAAATACGGATCATTTCCGCGTACAAGAAGTTGCTCGGTGGAAAGTTGGTGATCCCTGATTTCTCCGGATGAAGCATCGAGTACACGACCCATTGTGGTGTCTACTTCACCAGCTGCCAGACTGGTGAACCTGGAAAGCTGAACCTGCACCAGCCCCTCCAACTCGGCCGGATTCGGGAGAAAAGCGCTGAGAGGGCGATCATCCCGTACGAGAAACACCTCCTGAATCTCTCGGTCGAGCACGCCAGGGATGAGATCGCCGCTACTGCGTTTACGCTGGAAGATCCATTCGATGCGTTCCGACTCGATTCGGACACCGATCTCCTCCTCCACCTCCCGGAAAGCATCCTCCACGGTCTCTCCTGCTCCGAGATGGCCGCCAACCGTGGCATCCAGGGCAAGCGGCCAGGTGTCTTTCTGCTTGCCACGCTGGTTCAGCAGGACATACGGGCCATCTTCATCAACACCATAAACCCAAATATGCACGGCACGATGCCAATCGCCATCGCGATGCACCTGCGCTCGAGGTTTGGTGATGCCAGTAGATTCGCCGGATTCCGTCAGCACATCGAAGAGTTCACCGGGATCCTGTGCCTGCATTTCTCGTTCCTTGTTAACGCATACAGGCCGGGCATGTGCCCGGCCTGTACATCTGATTGCTATCGAGATTGAAGAGCGGAAGCCACGTGGACCCATCCATTGGTCCAATCGTTGGCGAGATCGATGATGCGTCCCGAGAACAGTCCGAGAACAAACACACCAATGACCATGACCACGATACCGACGTTGAGGAGTCCGGTCGGTATCTTCTCAACCGGTGCATCGGCCGTTTTCTGGTTCTCCTGGAAGTACATGGTTGCCACCACGCGCAGGTAGAAGTATGCCGAGATGGCGGAAGCGATCACGATGCTGATGGCCAGCCACAGGAGGTTGGCATCGAGCAGCGCCACGATCACGTAGTACTTACCGTAAAAACCGATGGTGGGTGGAATACCCATCAGGGACACCAGGAACACCACCATGGCGGCAGCAGCGAGCGGCGAGCGCGAACCGAGACCAGCGAAGTCCTCGAGCTCCACACCTTCACCACGATGCTGCACCCAAACCACAACGGCAAAGGCACCTATGTTCATGAAGGCGTATGCCAACAGGTAATACAGCACGGACGAAATGCTTCGCTCGTCGGCCACGCCATCTACCATCTTGTAGGCGGCCAAACCGGCAAGCATGTAACCCGTGTGTGCGATCGAGGAGTACGCCAGCATGCGCTTCACATTGCGCTGGCTGATACCCACGATGTTACCGAAGAACATGGTGACGAACGCAAGCACCGCGATGACGATGCGCCAGTCATCGACCAGTGGCTCGAGGCCCTCGGCGAGGATTCGCACCAAGGCAGCCATCGCGGCAGCCTTCGGCACCACCGACATGAAGCCGGTCACCGGGCTGGGAGCACCATCGTAGGCGTCCGGAGTCCAGAAGTGGAACGGTACGGCAGCAAGCTTGAAGCCGAAGCCAACGATGAGGAGCAGCAGACCAAGAATGAGACCGGCATCGGCACCATCACCGCTGAGGTTTTCGGAAATAGTCGAAGAGATGACGGTGAGATTTGTGCTACCTGTGGCGCCGTAGATCCAGCTGAAGCCGTAGAGCATGATGGCGGTAGCGAACATACCAAGCAAGGTGTACTTGAGCGCACCCTCGAGAGCGGTGGTTCGTCGTTTGGCGAAGGCTGTGAGGATGTAGGTCGCAACGGAGCTGAGCTCGATACCAACGAACAGCATCACCATATCGCCAGCAGTAGCGGTCACCATGGCACCGAGAACGGCGAAACTGATGAGTGTATAGAACTCGCCGGTTCCCATGTGGCCATCGAGATATTCAACGTAACTGGCCGAGATGAGCACCGTGAGGATAGCGGCCACAAGAATGACCACACCCATAAAGATCGCGAGCCCATCCTGGCGGAACAGACCATGGAAGGTCTGGCCGCTATCGCCAGCCTGACTGAGCAACGCCACCAACGCCAGCACGAAGCCGACGAGGGTTACCCCGGTGATCACCGTGAAATGGCGGGCCTTGGGCAAGAAGGCATCCAACAGGGACACCACCACTGCCATCACCAGCACGATGAGCTGGGGCAGTACCATTCCCCAATCCGGATTTTCGAGATTCACTGGCATGGAGATGACTCCGCATACCGATCCGCACACAATGCCGATCGGTGACTACCTTGGCTAGCTTCCGATGACGCGCGTTGCGCCTTCGAGCACGGCCTTGAGTGCCGGCTCCATGATTTCAAATATCGGCTTAGGATACACACCGGCAACAATCGTCATCACTGCCAGCGGCACGATGCACAAAAGTTCGCGAGGAGTGAGATCCGGCCACTTCGAACTATTGATCTGACCCGGGTGGGCAGGGTATCCCTCGCCGTCACCTTCGTCGTGAGTGTGATCACCACCGCTCACTGCCGGATGGCCATGATCATCGTGACCATGATGTCCATCGCCGAGGGTCGCGAGAAGTGCCTTTTCTTCGTCGTTGAGATCGCCATCTGCTGGATCAGGATCCTGACCCCAGCTTCGGCCCCAAACCACGCGCTGGGCCATGAAGAGCATGTACCAGGCGGCGAAGATAACCACCGAGAATGCCGCGAAGGCAGCATACGGATTGTACTTGTAGGTACCAAGCGCTACGAGGAACTCGCCGATAAATCCGGAGAGACCTGGCAGACCGATGCTGGCAAACGTGAACAGGATGAAGAAGCCAGCCCACTTGCCGATCGGGGTGGCGAGTCCGCCAAAAGCGTCGATCAGGCGGGTGTGGCCGCGTTCGTAAATCACACCGATCAAAAGGAAGAGCGCACCGGTATTGAAACCGTGAG
>JAFAEA010000340.1 GCA_023424355.1 Chloroflexota bacterium
AGTTGTCGGATCCAGCCATCCGCATCGTCTCGCTCACCATCACCGAAGGTGGCTACAACATCAACCAAACGACCGGCGAGTTCATGTTGCAAACTCCGGCGATTCAGAACGATCTTGAGCATCCTCAGTCTCCGGGTACCGTGTTCGGCTACATTGTGGAGGCACTGCGGATTCGCCGGGAGCGCGGGGTAGCGCCGTTCACGATCATGAGCTGCGACAACCTCCCAGGCAATGGTGATGTTGCCAGACGCTCAATAGTGGCCTTTGCCGGAGCGTTGGACACAGATCTCGCCGAGTGGATCGAGCAAAAGGTCGCATTCCCCAATTGCATGGTGGATCGAATCACTCCGGTCACCACGGATGCCGATCGGGAATTCGTGCTCCGCGAGTTCGGTATTCACGATGCGTGGCCGGTGATCACCGAGCCGTTTATCCAATGGGTGCTGGAAGATCATTTCTGCAACGACCGTCCAGCGTATGAGCGAGTCGGCGTTCAGGTTGTCGATGAAGTTATGCCCTATGAATTGCTCAAGCTCCGCATGCTTAATGCCAGCCATCAGGCGATGGCATACATCGGGATGTTGCGCGGTCATACCTTTGTGCACGAGGCGGTTGCCGACGAAGTGATCCAGCAGTTCCTCCGGAAATGGTTTACGGAGGCCCGCCCCACCCTGCCCGAAGCGACCGGGATAAATGTTGATGAGTACATCGAAAGCCTGTTCACCCGGTACAGCAATCCGTACATTGCCGATACACTGGCTCGCCTTGCAGTTGATGCGAGCGATCGGATTCCGAAGTTTGTGCTGCCGGTAGTGAGAGATAATCTGGAGGCTGCAGGCTCTGTTGAAGCCGGAGCCGCCATTATCGCTACCTGGATGAAATATCTGCAGAGTGGCAGCGAAATTGTCGATCCACTCGCGGAGCATCTGATTCCGTTAGCGAACGATGTGGATCAGTTTCTGGCCGTCGAATCCGTGTTTGGCGAGCTTTCTGAATACCCAATCTTGCGAAAAGCAGTCGCAGAAGCCTTCCACCGGAACTGATGAATCCGTGCAGCGGTACCACATTCCTGGCCCCTCACGGCTCGTTATTTGCGAGGGTGTTGTTGCTGAGGTCTTCCATCTATTCGCTTTCCGCGACTGGCCTCAAAAGACCACTTGTCCACCAGGGCACCTGGCCTCAGCGCGGGGCACAGTACGCCACGAGCAATTCCCAAGGAGGATTTCATGGAAATGAATCGAACCACCTTTCCCCGATTGATCGGTGCGGCCGCGCTCTCTCTTTCCCTTGCGCTCACCGGCGCCACTGCTTTTGCTGATGATGACGACCCGACGGCATATCTGTATGACGGCACCTGTGATGGGATTGCAGATGCAAAAATTGTCGACGAAATCGATGGTCTGGATAAGGAAGATGCCGACAAAGTATGGGCGCTAATCGGAAACGATCAGGATCAGCCGGACGATCTGATCGGCACTGAAGACGATATTGATGACCTCAATGATGTCCAGAATCTGGTCGATGGAGATTACGCTGTAGTCGTAAACGAAACCGAGAGCCGAACGTCGGCCATGCTAGTTTGTGGCGATGTTGAAGGCGAGGTGACTGACGGCAAGCTGCTGATCGAGCTTGGAGAAGTTGATGGCAGCGGCTTCGAGGGTCGCACGCTCATCCAGCCAGACGATGAGGACAGCGACGACGATGATGAACTCGAATTCGCAGTCGGTATGTACCCGGCGGGCGAGGTTGATTCGCTGACGGAATCGACACCTCAGAGCTAGTTAATGCTCGGCACGAAACGAAGTGGACCAGCGAGAATTCTGCTGGTCCACTTATCGTTTTCAGGGAAACACGCTGCGAACCGTGGCATAATTACCCCATGGAAATGTCCACAAAAACGAGAGAAGTCTCCTCGAGGTACGAATACATCCTCGGTTGGTTTGAAGGCTCGCCCAACCAACCGGAACTCGTTCCGGCTGACCTGGCACATCGTGTCCCGGGGATTCTGTTCTCGCTGTTCGAGTGGACCGATTACCACCTCACGATCCCCAATGCCGTTGGCCTTCGAGTCGGAAATACTGAACTCGCGCCAATCGGTGCATCAAGCACCTTTGTGGTCAATATCACCAATCGTCTCGGCACCACATCTATCACCCCAATTTTCCCAGACGCATACGGGCACCGGATTGAGTTCGAAGTAGTCGCCAGGAAGTTTGGAAGCCTCAGAGAATCACTGAACTTCTCTCAATCGATGGTGGATCAGCTTTCGGCGAGAATTAAGGCGATGCCGTTTGTAGTGCGCGCGGAGACATCGCGACAAATCGTGCATCAACAAGGTGTGCCGAACCCGTTCTTCACCTTTCACTTCCTGCGCCACAGAGCCGCCGAAATCACGCGGGCGCTGCGCATTGTGGCGGCCGATCCTCACCGGAAGCTCTCCGCGATTCGAGAAAGCGTGCGAGTCCACGAAGCTCGTCGCATAGATGCGGAAGCGCTCCACTCACTGCTCACTGGTCCCCGTGCAGGCTTGCCCAAACTTTCACCAGACGCCAGTCCCATCGATATACTTCAGCCACTACGTATCACTCAGCGCCGACCGGAGGAATCATTCGACACGCCGGAGAATCGGTTCATCGTCTCTGTCAGTCGCAGACTTCTGCGGCTGATTGGCCAAATACAGAGCCGTCATTGGTGGGAAGACACAACCGCAACGGATCGACTTGCGTTAGACCAGTTGACCCGCGAGATCAACATTCTGCTGCAGACACCCTGTTTTCGAGGTCTGGAAGCATCAATGCGGATCCCTGCTTTCTCCCGCGTGCTGCAAATGAAGCCCGGATATCGCGAACTCACCGCGTTCTGGAACGGTCTCTCTCAGGTGCATGTGCCGGCATTGGTACGGCTCTCCGATGCAGTTGATTTGCGAGATGTGCCAACGCTTTATGAATACTGGCAGTTCTTCGAACTGGTCGAGGCGATTGCGATGCATACCGGCAAATCCCCCGAAATGACACTTCAGCACGATATCTATCCGAAAGATTGGGGATTGAAGGCGAGCTTCGAATCCTTCGGAACACTCACCACACAGAAATCATTCAACGGAAGCGATACCTACACGCCGATAACACTCCGGCCAGATTTTGTTTGGGAAACCGAAGACGGTCGCAAAATCCTGCTGGATGCGAAGTTCGCCCTGAGCAGTATCGGAGATCTGCAAACCGATGAGGGTTCCGTGCAAGAATCTCGAGCTTCGTCACGAGACATCACAAAAATGCACGCCTATCGCGATGCGATCGACGGCGTGCAGGCGGCCCTCGTGCTCTATCCAGGCACGCAAGGAGCCTTCTGGAATAGCTCGGGTGGAACAAGAAACGTCCCGGATTTGGCGAACATTATTGACGCAATCGTGAGCTGTGAATTAGACGGAATCGGAGCAGTGCCAATGTCACCGAAAGTGGAGGGCTAATCGAAATGGATACTAAATCTGCGGCTATGGAATGGCCCGACGAACTCGTAAGAATCCTTGCATCTGACATTGAAATCGCGCAATCAATCAACGACCGCAGCTGGTCAATTTTCACGTACAGGAACCGCCCAGTGTTCGGAGTCAGCAACAACACGCTGTTGTCCTTCGATCCCGTTAGTGGAAGTGTGGGCACCCAAGTTGACCCGACTGCGCTCTCACAAAACTCGCTCGAATGGCGCTCTAGATTCGGCGGTGGATCTGGAGCCGATCTATGGTTTCCACACCAACATTTGAGTCAGTTACCCGAAGAAATTCTCTCGGCCCATCATGAATGGGTGAGAAAGCTGGCAAGACACCGAAACAATCGATGGAAATGGTTTCGGTTGGACTTCCACGAGGCATTCTCAAAACGCCTCGGCGCTGAACTCCCCCTCCCAGGCTACCTCGACGAGTGGCGCGCCAATCGGGAGCGGCATACTGACAAAACAGTGGATATGATCCACGAATCTGAGCCTGTCGAGCTTACGCTGCCAAGTTCCGAAACAGGTGTCTCCACATTCCTCCCGACGCAAATCGGGGAGTATTTCGCCTCTCATGGGCTGAACTACACCAACACACAACTCGCCGACTTTTACACAGCGTTGCAAACCAAAGGGTTTGTGGTGCTCAGCGGTATCAGCGGAACCGGAAAGAGCAAAATTGCCACCGGCTTCACGGAACTCCTACCTTATGCTGGACAAAGGGCCAGAAAACTAGCTCTAACTGAGCCGAATGCGCAAACCCTCATCTTTCACACAAAACTAAACAAATCGGCTCAAACAGGTGGAACAGCAATACTCCAAGATCAGGCCAGTCAAGTTGACTTCATTGATCCTGGACAAACGATGGTTGTTCCGTCGGTCGTTGAAAATGTGCATGGCGATATCCTGATTCAGAAGCGAGGTGTGGGGAAGAGGCTCGGATATCCTTCACTGGAGTACTCTAAAGAGATTCAATCACAGTTGCAGCATTGGCCGATCGGCACCCCGTACAGGGTCCAAATACAACTCGGCGACTCACCATTTGGAACAATCGAGCGAACTGATGGTGGATTCAATGAATCCGAAAACCTATTCACGACGGACGAGAACACGCTCTTCCTGTCCGTGAGGCCGGATTGGCGAGATAGTACTTCCCTACTCGGCTATTACAATCCACTTACCCAGACGTATGAATGGACCCGGTTCCTTCAGTTCATTCTCGATGCCGCGAAGAACTATCAGAGCGATGACCCAATAGCGTGGTTCGTTATTCTTGACGAGATGAACCTGGCGCATGTGGAATACTATTTCGCCGATCTGCTTTCCGTACTGGAATCTGGCCGTGTGACCAATCCGAACGATCCGAACTTCGGTTTCACAAGTCAGCCTTTGCGACTCACCTATCCAGACAACGTGCAGAACGACGCGCCACCAACGGAAGTCCATCTGCCGCCGAATCTCTACATCATCGGCACCGTGAACATGGATGAAACCACGCACGCGTTCAGCCCAAAAGTGTTGGACCGAGCGTTTTCCATGGAGCTCACGGAGGTCGATTTCACGGACTATCCCCGACATCAGGAAAATGACACCAAATTCGAACTGGCTGAAGCGGCCAAACGCGAGTTTCTCCAGTCATTTTCGCAGGATGGCAAGTATCCCCAGATTCGCAAGGAAGAGATTAGGGAGTACGTGCATCGACATGAAACCGTGCGCAACTCGCTTCAGGCACTCAATGCAGCGTTGGCTGACTATCGATTTCACTTCGGATACCGAGTTTTTGATGAAATCATTCAGTTTCTGGTGAAT
Source organism: Chloroflexota bacterium (assembly GCA_023424355.1). Lineage (GTDB taxonomy): Bacteria > Chloroflexota > Chloroflexia > Thermomicrobiales > UBA6265 > UBA6265. The sequence continues at coordinate 5,296 of JAFAEA010000340.1, forward strand.
GCGGAGTTGAACGAGCTGTATGAAAGTTCGCTGGAAGCATTCGACAGTGCGGTTTTCATGAAAGTTCTGCCGAAGTTCAGCGGCTCCGAGGCCCGAGTCGGAGAGCCACTCCAGGCATTGATTACCTGGGCCAGCAATCCGTTTGGCAGCGTGGAGGAGGCTGAACCACTCCAACGCTCGCTCGCGCGGGCCAAATATATGGCACGGATTCTGGAAGCGAACGGGTTCGTGACGGCGTTCTAGACGTACGACGAAATGAGGAGGTCCGGAGATTTCCGGCCCTCCTCACCTGACACTACCGAACCATCGGTTTGCCGGCGCCCGCCCAAGCGACCATGCCGCCGGCGATGCTTTTGGCGCCCTCATGCCCGGCTTGAGCCAGCATTTCGATC
>JAFAEA010000181.1 GCA_023424355.1 Chloroflexota bacterium
AAAGCGGAGTAGAGCTGGTTTCCGCACCCGGTGCGGAGGGCACCCTGGGTATTCTGCCGAACCACGCCGCGCTCATCTCTCTGCTGGATGCCGGCGAGCTCGTCATCACCAAGGGCGGACGCGAAGATCGCATGGTGGTGTTCGGTGGCTTCATTGAAGTGCTGAACAACAAGGTGCTGGTTCTGGCGGATAGCGCCGAGCGCATCGAGGAAATTGATCTCGAGCGCGCCGAGAAATCGCGCGAGCGAGCAGCAGAATCACTGAAGAATCGCGGCGCCATTAGCGATATCGCAGCCGAAGAAGCTGCACTCAAGCGCGCCGCAGTCCGACTCCGCGTCGGCCGCCGCCGCGCTGGCCACCGTGCAACTGTCGCTGGCGGCAATCAGTAGCAATATTCTGGCGACTTTCGCCAAAACTCCGGTAGCGGAGGAGCTTGTCTCCTCCTCAAAGGGCAGACAAGGGCCCGCTACCGCTTCTCGCTTTGCTCGGCCTGGCTGCCCTGCTACCGAGTACGGCGGCATTGCCGCCGTCACAAAACAGAAATCAACACGGGGAAGAGGGGAGAAGAGGCGAGCCACACGGCTCGCCTGTTCCTGCTCATGAGATGAAATGGCCGAACTCTTCTAGGTCAACAGGCTGGAAGCGAATGTCCCCATCTAGCCCTTCCAGAATATCGGCTGGTAACCAACCACTTAGGCCAGATGCAGCATCGCTAACCGGCCACCAATCCCCGTCCGGTGTTTCTTCACGATTGCCGGCAAGTGTAAGGACCGTATCGGCCTCAACCGTTCCCTTGTTGGCTGAAGACGGGTTTGGAGCGCCGTACAGAGTTGTGGCGCTGAGAGGCTTGGCGCGACCCTCTGACTGCAATACTCCGGGAACAGTGCCAATGCACACCAGCTCGTCTGTCTGCCGGTCTCTCGCATACATGACACCACCGGTTACTAGCTTTGGGAGAAGATTGGTTCCCCCTAAGGCGAGCACATTTACCTCAATGGGATCAATTGCTAGCAGGACAACTTCATCTTCGTATTGATCATAGAGTGAATAGTAGGCGACACCTTCGCAGACAGAATATCCAGAGTCTGTGTTTGTCCATCGATCGGTGGCGAGGTCAAAGCTCCACTGAGATTCTCCCTTCTCAATCGAGAGACATTCAATTCTGCATGTCTCCCAGTTTGAAGATGTTGGAGTGAATCTTGATATCGTGTTGTTGACAATTACTTTCTGATTGTCGTTATGCGAGGTATCGTCGATGCTCCAGGCGATGGATCCATTAAAGTCAATGGAAGTTAGAAGGTCCGCAGATCCGTTCTGAAACAACCCCAGACCTGCCGCAATTCCGTACCAGCCATCGAATCCACTCTCCCAAAGATCATTGATGGGTGTTTTCCAGTATTCACTGCCCGTTTGGACGTCCAGGGCTGAGATACTCTTGCTGCCACCTATCCATACAAGATTGTTTTCAACTCCCAAGAATCTGAGGTTGGATTCTTTTGCATCAGCATTCCAAAGGATGCTGGGCGTGTCGCCAAGTTCAATTGCGCACAGACCACCGCTCGCTAGTGAGAACGCAATATCACCCACGACGGTGGGCGGGTCTATCCATTTGTGGCCGGAATCAATGTTCCAAAGATCCTCGCCAGTATCTGTATCAATACCCCGGAGTTGTCCGTTGGCATTTGTCAGGATTATCGAGTTCTTATGAACAACAACTCTGCTACTAAAAGGAATTCCGTCAGAAGGCGGTACCGGCGTGGACGCAAATGAATCTCCAGGTGCATAGCTGTCGTACCCTGGAGCATTTCTGGACCAAATAATTGATCCATCCTTGGAGTCAATTGCTTCAATTCTCCACGCTCGCGCATAGAATCCGCGATCCAGTCTCCGCGTGACAAGTAGTCTATCTTGCACATGACCTGACAATGCTGAATCCCATTGTTCTGGAACCCTCCACCTTTCTCCTAAAGGGGCGCTAAAGTCAAGGCCCGGGCCTGGAAATTCGCCGGTATGGCCAGCATTGCCCATCCAATTCCATACGCTAGGATCGCCAGATTCAGCTGCCAGTGGTGTGACCGAGTTGGCGAATCGAATCCCTGCCAGGCCGGCGGCACTCAACTTCAACGCATCACGACGAGAGACCATGGTCTTTCTCCAGTTGTATTCGCATTGGTCCCTGTCCGTATTATGCCGACCGAACTCTCGGGAATCAACAGCCGCGAAACCTCACCCCGGCGGACGGCAGTACGGACACGGTACCGCGGCCGGGGTGGATTCCTCCACGAAGCGCACTTCCACCACAAAGGTGATCTCGTGATCACCAACCGAGCCGGTGACCTCCCAACAGCCTTCTTCCGGGAAGGCGAGGCCAGTGATCACTGGACCCACTTTCACGTACTGCCGTTGCGGACTCAGTGGCGTCTGCGGCGAGAGTTCGGAATGCTCATCCAGCCGCTCACCAGACACGATGACAAACCCCTCCACACCCTCTTCGCGCAGCCAGGTGACTTTGGTGGTGCGCCAGTCTTTGAGTGGCCCGAAGGTGACCACATCGTCCGGGCGGAGGCGGAGGACGCCGTTCTCAGGAATCGTCACCCACAGGCCATCCTCCTGAATCAGGGAATCGTCAGCCGAAAATGGATCCACATCCTTCGCGGGTCGTTCATCGCCAGGTTCGGTCACCGGGCAGGAAAACGCTGCAGGAGTCGATTGCGCCACGGCTATCGCAGGGCTGACCAGTGCCAACAGCAATGCCATCAGTGCAAATAATGAGAGTCGCGGATTATTCGTCATCTATACATCCTTCAGCCACTGCATTGTACAGAACTCGCCTGTACGAACACCCGGGCTGGCGTATACTGGCAGGGCACCGATGTCCATCTCCCATGGCTGGTTATTCGCTCCGACATCGGCAATCGAAAGGACAATTCAACCATCATGCAAACCGCTCCAGATCTCATTTTGCCGGATACCGAAGAACGCATGCTGCGTATTCAAGGCGGTCACACGCTTTCTGGCGATGTGCGCATCAGTGGCGCCAAGAACGCCGCCCTGAAAGCGCTTGCCGCCAGTCTGCTCACCAACGAAGAAGTGGTGCTCAACAATGTGCCGATGATTGCTGATGTGCTGAGCATGGCCCAGTTGCTCCGTGAACTTGGTGCCGAGGTCGAGGTCGATCGCGCCAACGAGCGAGTCAGCATCCACGCGAAGGAAATCACCCGTACGGATGCTCCTCCGAGCCTCTTCAAGGCCACTCGCGCCAGCGTGGTGGTAACCGGACCTATGCTCGCCCGTGCCGGCGAGATCAGCTTCGCGCTGCCGGGTGGTGATCAGATCGGCAAGCGACCGATTGACATGCACCTGCGCGGTTTCGAGCGCATGGGCACAGAGATCGAGCGTGGCGAGGAAGTGCTCCATGCCAAGGTGGCGAAGCTCAAGGGCGCTCGCATCTATATGGATTATCCCAGCCATACCGGTACCGAGGCGCTGATGATGGCGGCCACCAAGGCGGCTGGCACCACCATGATCATGAACGCCAGTTACGAGCCGGAAATCATCTGGCTCGGCAATATGCTCAACCGCATGGGTGCTCGCATCAAGGGACTCGGCACGCCATTCCTCGTCATCGAAGGCGTGGAGCGGCTCCGCGGTGTCAGCGACATCGTGATTCCGGATCGCCTCGAGGCCGCTACGTTCGCCGTCGCGGCCGTGATCACGGGTGGCGAGGTCACCCTCCGCGATGTTGAAGAGCGACACCTGGTGCCGATCACTGAGAAGCTGATGGAAGCCGGGGCCGAAGTGTGGAAGCACGATAACCGCATGCTGATCAAGGCTGGCAAGGAGCTGAAGGCGGTCGATATCCAGACATTGCCGTACCCGGGCTTCCCGACTGATAGTCAGAGCACGTTCATGCCATTGCTCACGCAGGCGACCGGTGTCGCAAATGTGCACGAGCGTGTGTATGAGGATCGATTGCGCTACACCGATGAGCTGATCAAGATGGGCGCGGATATCCGCGTTCAGCGATTCGGTGAGAACAAGGAGTTCCTTGCCACAGCCGCCGAGGTACATGGTCCCACCAAACTCAAGGGAGCGCGCGTGCAGAGCCTCGATATCCGCAGTGCCGTGAGTGTTGTGCTGGCCGGACTCGTCGCCGAAGGCGAAACCCAGGTGACCGATGTGTTCCACATCGATCGTGGTTACCAGGATTTCGTGGCCAAGCTCAACGCCCTCGGAGCCGACATCGTGGATACCGATCCGCCAGCGGAATAGTTCTAAAGTCCTTCACAGAGAAGAAATTTGCTGAAAATCTGCACCGGACGAGCCAACTGGCTCGTCCGGTTTGGCATATCTGAGTTAGAAGGGGAGTCGATCACGCAGGCGCCGGAACAAACCTGGCTTCTCGAAATCCAGTTCGATTTCGTTGAACTCGATTTCGCGCTGTTCCTGGGCAAGTCGATCTCGCTCGCGTTCGTCCAGAGAATCGTTGATTCGCTGGCGATCCCGCGCTTGCAACACTCCGGTGATCATCGAAGCATTTCGGGTCGCTTCAATAGGGCTGGATGGTGAGTTCATTGCCATGATCTGTCTCCTTTGATAGAGCATGTGCGAGGGGTTTGATTTCTGTAACCTATCGTAAGTCTATCAGATTATGGATTGCTGCGGAATAGGCAAATATTCTCTTGGGATGAAAGGTCTTTGGTTTAGCGATCGAGTTGCCAAGCGAACTTAGCTATCGTACGGTCCTTCCTGGGCGGCTCGAGATTTCGCTTCCTGCTCCAGGCGCTTCTTCTCTCGCTTCTTCAGCACCCGATCCGATCCCCCTCCAAAGAACTCATATATGAAATCTGCTATTGCCCAGACAAACTCCCCGATTCCCCATATAAATCTTGCAATACCCCACAAAATCTCTAACACTATCGCCATCTCCTCCAAACGGGCCCAACCTGTTACCTCTTGATTAACGGACGCATTACCGGCTTCGTTCCAGCAACGCATGCCTCGTTCGTACGGTATACTCGCAGCAGAACACGACGCGTGTCGCACAGTCAAAGGATCACAACGTGTCTGCTCGAATTCTCGTAGTTGAAGATCAGGAAGATGTCGCCCAGCTGATCGATGTTGTGCTGGAAGGCGAAGGCTACACCGTGGCCATCGCCAAGGATGGCGCACAGGGTTTGATGCTGAGCCGCGAATGGGATCCCGATCTCATTCTCATGGACATCATGCTTCCGGGTGTTGATGGTGGCACACTCATTTCCCGTCTTCGTCGCGAACCGGAAACCGCCAATCTCCCCATCATCGCCATGAGCGCCAGCCGTACCCTGCGAGATCGTTCCACCGAACTCGAGGCCGATGCCCTGCTGCCCAAGCCGTTCAATATCGATGCGCTGCTGGTACAGGTGCAGTTTCTGCTGGATCGCGGCCGCACCGATGAGGGCGTAACCGACGCATGATCTCGTCGATTAAAGTCGCGGTAGTTATCCCCACGTACAACGAAGCCGGAAATCTGGAATCGCTTGCCAGCGAACTTCTGTCGCTTCCCTGCGCACCGCATTTGGTGATTGTGGATGACAACTCGCCGGATGGAACCGGCGATATCGCCGAGCGACTCTCGGCCAGCAATCCCGGCCGCATCACAGTTGTTCATCGTGATCAGAAGCAGGGTCTCGGCAGAGCATACATCCACGGCATTCGCGTCGCCCTCGACCTCGGCACGCAATTCATTGCCCAAATGGATGCCGATCACAGCCACCGACCCAAAGATCTGCAGGCCATGGTGAACACCGCCGTAAGCACCGATGCGGATTTGGTGCTGGGAAGTCGCTACATTCCCGGTGGAAACACCGTGGGTTGGCCGAAGCACCGATTGATGATCAGCAAGTTCGGCAGCTGGTATGCCGGCCAGGTTCTGCGGATCCCAATTCGCGATCTTACTGGCGGGTTCAAGGTGTGGAGGCGAGAACTGCTGGAGAAGATTGATCTCCCCACCATCGAATCCGATGGCTACAGCTTCCAAATCGAAACCACCTGGAGAGCATGGAAGCAGCACGCGCACATCGAGCAGGTGCCGATTGTTTTCCACGATCGTATCGCTGGTGCCAGTAAGCTCAGTCGAACCGTGGTGTTCGAAGCTGGCTGGGTAGTGTGGAAGCTCCGCTTCGGCAAGGTGTAAGCCGATTCCTTTAGGCTACCAAGCACGAGAAAGCGGGCAGTCGAGAAATCGACTGCCCGCTTTGAAGTTGCTGGATTAATGGAGTTCTACTCGGCCGGAACTTCCAGCGCCTCTACGCTATCGAGAAGGGTCTCGAGTTCGATGGCTCGCACGGCCGGCTCGCCATTGATAGTGAGAGTGGAGAGTGCGGATTCCACCAGCTCGCGATCGAACTTGGAACGGCGGGAGTTGATCCAGGTGTGGATGGTGCGATGCTCGCCGGCAACACCCGGGATGAACTCGTCGTAGCCCCAGGTATCGGGAGCGGCTTCGTCTGCAGCCGTGTAGAACACACCAAACGCACCGTTGCCTTCAGTAAGTTCGAGCTTCTCTACCTCAACGCCCTCTGCCGTACCCAAGTACTCGTCCGAATTCTCGACGTAGTCCTTCAGCTCGGCTTCATCTGTCGGGTACTTCTCTTCCAATTTGATGATGATGCTGACGAAGCGCTCGATGTCCGGAATGCGCAGCACGCACCACTCGCCGGTCACACCGGAGGTCGTGGCTTCGCCGAAGATCTCTGGATCGTATTCAATGGTGACGTTGTCCTCAGCGCTCTCCCAGATTCCAGACGCTGCTGCTGGAGATGCGGCTGGGGTGCCGGAGGTTTCCGGCGTTTGGGCGGCAAGCGGAGAAGCGATGGCGGCTCCGGCAGTTGCGGCGGCGCCCAGAGCGATAGAAGTTCGTGTGAATTGTCGACGATGCATGTGCAAAGTGGTCCTTTCATTTCATGTATCAGGTGAACAACCCTTGTTGTTACCTGCCATCAAGAGACGAAAGGTTCTCGGATCAGGTTCCTTGAACATAATCTCATGGGCCGAAAATCAGCCGTTTGCCACCGTCAATTGCACGATTTCCTGCATCCGGTTCATGAAGGATTCCCGGCTGAACTTGGCGGCGTGCTGCTGAATTCTCTCGGTATCCCAGCTCTGGTCTCGCTGCAAAAGTTCGACCAATTCAGATTCGTCCGAGGTGCTGAAGTGCCAGCCAGTTTCGCCAGAAACCACCGTTTCCAGCGCCCCGCCACCGCGCGCGGCGATCACCGGCCGACCCGCGGCCTGCGACTCGACTGCTGTCATCCCGAAATCCTCAACGCCTGGAAGAATCAGCGCCCGGCAGCGCTGCATGTGATCCACAACTTCGGCATCGGAGACCTCGCCGAGGAACTGGATGGTTGGGCCAGCCATCGCCTTCAGATCGGCCTCGGCACGCCCACTGCCGATTACCTTGAGGGGCACACCGGCAGTGGTGCAGGCACGCACGGCGCGATCAATCCACTTGTGCGGCACCAGTCTGCTCACCACCAGGTACCAGTCTTCTGGCTCAACCTGAGCAACGGGACGGAACCGTTCGATGTCGATTGGCGGGTAGATCACTTCGGCATCGCGGTCATACACATTGCGGATACGCTCTCGCACCGCATTCGAGTTAGCGATGAATTGGGTGACCCGTTTAGATGCCTCGCGATCCTGCTTGCGCAGCATTGCAAACACACGGTCGGCAACAGGACGGAGTGCTCCAAGGCGTGCAGCCCCGAGATAGTCGCGGTCGCCATAGAGGAATCGCGCCGGACTGTGGCAGTAGCTAATCAGCGGGATATCTGGTGTGGGTGGCGCCGCGTGATGACTCCACGCCGAGGAATCGGCGATCACCACATCGGTATCCCTGGGGATCGATCCGCCCAGTTGTCGGAAAATCTGCGGATAAACAGGAGTCCACAATCGGTGCGTCTTGGATGCGCCCGGTATTTTCGCCAACGGGCTGGTACGGATATCCCAATTCTGGAGATCCGCCGGTAAATGCTCCGGATCATAGAGGCTGGTGAACACCGGTGCATCCGGATACATCTCGTGCAAAACTTCAAGCACGCGTTCTGCCCCACCATATTGGGTGAGATAATCGTGTACCAGAGCTACTTGCACGGAAGATCCTTTCGGTGAAATTGCGGACGTTGTTCGTCCATGTCAGCACCTATTATGCCCTCAGCAGGAGGAAGCACGCAGCATGATCGAACTCACCAAACGAGAAGCACAAGCCTTGGCGGTGATCGCCAGCCGATTGGATCGCAAGCACATCACGCGCAAGATTTCGGCAGACGATATTCTGGCCACCATTCGACACTTGGGAATGATCCAATTGGATACGATCTCGGTCGTGAGCCGTGCACACGAGACTGCGCTATGGAGCCGGCTGGGGAACTACGATCTCGACCATTTGACTGAGTTGTTCACTGGTCGCCGTGCACTCACGGAATATCTCACCCACGCAGCCGCCATCACGCCAACAGAGTTCACCCCATTGATGAAGCCGATCATGGACAGATTGCCCAACAAGCACGATAGCTGGGCCGATTATTGGGCGGAGAACCCTCACAAGATTGAGATTGCCGATGCGATTCTGGAACGTGTGGAGACCGAGGGGGCGGTCGGCTCTCGCAGTTTTGATGGCCCGAAAGACAAGCCAAAACTCGCCCAATGGGAAAGCTGGTTTGGCAGCAAGCCAGAACGCGAAATCCTGTTCGATCTCTGGGCCGAAGGCAGATTGATGGTCTCGCTACGGGATCGCAGCTTTGGCCGCTGGTACGATCTCCCGGAACGAGTCGCACCCGATCATCATCACCTCGAGATGCCGAATGAGCAGGAATGGCACCGAACGATACTGCTCCATGCTATGCGGGCACTGGGCGTGGCCACGGCGCCGTGGCTCACCGATTACTGGCGCACCGGCGGGAAAGCGTACGTCCCCAACGCGGATGTCCGCACCCTCATGCCGCAATTGGCCGAGGAGGGGTACGTGCACCCCGTGACGATTGAGGGCATTGCTGACAATGCCTGGCTGGATTCATCGCTATTGGTCACACTCGAGCAATTACGCGATGGTTCCGGGTGGCCAACCAAAACCACCTTCCTTTCGCCGTTCGATAACCTCATTTGGAACCGCGGCCGTATGGAGCAACTGTGGGACATGTATTACCGGCTGGAGATCTACACCCCCGCCGCAAAGCGGGTCTACGGCTACTACAACATGCCGATTCTTCACCGCGGACAGCTGGTCGGTGTGATGGATCCCTCACTTAATCGCAAGGAGAAGGTGCTCACCATTCGGGCCCTTCATTTGCAACCGAAAGTGAAACCAACGCCTGCATTGGCGAAGGCGATCGCGAAAACACTGGACGAGTTCTCGCTCTTCCTCGGTGCCACAGATTGGCAGATTCTGCAAAGCAACCCTTCTGAGTTCGGAGTTCTGATCCACAACTCTCCGGCTTAGCAAAACGCCGCTGCACACAAGTGCAGCGGCGTTCTTGGGATCGTTGGTCGGGTTCAGTGAGGCCTGTCTGATCTGACTATCCAGGGCCCTTAGTCGATCTGGAGTTCGCCCATCGGCTCCCAGCCTTCACCATCCACCTGACGGGAGATGATCTTCGGAGTGCTGGTCAGGTGAGGTCGCATTGCCTCAAGACCTTTCTTGAAATGATCGCTGTTTACGTGCGGACCCGCACCATCGTCGGTGAATGCTTCTACCAGCACGAACTCGTTGGCATCGTCCAGGCTCTTCGACCATTCGAAGAAGATATTGCCAGGTTCCTGTCGTGTGGCTTCTGTGAACTCACGCACGGTCTCCGGCCAGCTTTCGACCGATTCCGGCTTGACGTTGAATTTTACGGTGATGAAGTACATATGCTCCCTTTCATCGCATGAACTCGGTATGCCGTTATGGTTGAGAATGTACCACTCCGGCATCTCGATTTGGCGTGGATGCGCTAGTTCTCCGGCACCTCAAACTCGAGTTCATCTGTCGCCGGAGCCTCCAGCATGAAGAGAGAGGCATTTTTCGTGAGCGTAAATGCCGAGAACGAGTACGGCTGCCCCTGCGGAGTTCTTCCCTGACGAATCTCCCGAATCAGAATCGGTGGTTCGCGATTCGCCAGATCGTTGAGCAAGCTCCGGATTTGCGATTCGTTCAATCTCGGCAGCGCGCTGGTTTGCAGCAGCTTGTTCAGCACGCGACGGAATGTGAAGTAGTGCAGTTTGGGATCATCACTCAGCGATTGCAGCACATCGAACAGCGCCGAACGCTCCTCAGATTGAAGTGACTCCAGCCGCACGGCGCCGGTCGATTGATCGGCACTGGTATCGTCATCGTCGTCCACATCATCATCGGAATCGGATGCAGTCGATGGTAGGCTGGCAAAGCTGTTACCACCGGATGTGGTGAGGGTCACCACACCGGCCTGTTGTGCGGCTTCCATATACACACTGAACGGCACACCAAACGCCGCCCTCGGCTTCAGGTTGTGATCCATGCCAAGCCAATGACCGATTTCCTGGTAGAGCATTGGCTCGTTATCATCGCCGCGGTTTTGCAGTACCTGTTGCAGGGCTTCAAAGGCCGATGTCGGAATCTTTGGCGATTTCTGCTGCGGAGTCGATTGCGTGCGTGTTCCTGGCTTTGCCGGACGCACCGTGCGGGCTCGCACGGATGGATCGAGATCTCGCTCGTAAATAAGCACGGAGTCCGCTGCGGAACTGAGCATGCGGCTCATCGCGGCATCCACCCCAATTACTACCACGCGGGCACCCGCCTGGCGCAAGTAGTTCAACGGATGGATGAGATCGCCATCACCGGTTACGAAAATAATCGTGCCCAGGTTGGACATGCGCTGGGTGAGATCGACCGCATCCACGGCCATCCGCACATCGGCGCTGTTCTTGCCGGCAGGCGTGTAGATGAGATCGATACCCTGGCGGTAAAGGTTCTCTGCATCGATGCTGAGCTCGGCGTTGGTCCAGGGGGCATACGCGCGGCTGAGCACGAGGCGTCCGTGATCCAACGCTTCCTGAATAATGAGACTCATTTTGGGAGTGGTGAGATTGAAGTGATTACGCAAGCTCACCTGCAGGTTTTCATAGTCAATCAACAGCGCCACATCACTTGGTTCGGGCTGCGCTGCGGCTCGGGATTTGCCATTGGTAACTGGCGACATGGTTGTAAACTCTTCCCATTGAATCGGATTCGAATACCTGCATTGTACGGGGTAGCCGCCCTGCCTGCAGGTTAATAGAATGAAAATGCGTACGTACGCGCTATTTTGGCTCGGTTCGGTCGTGCCCGTATTGCCGGAGTTACTGAAAAGACGTATGCTTGAGCTTGTACTTGTTTCGCATAGGGCGTGCGAAATTCGGGTATGACGAAACGTCACACCGATTCCCTTGCCGAACAATCACACCTTAACAATGGAGACCTCATCGCAAGATGAGGACACGAGCGAGGAGCTACAGATGAATGATCTCTGGATCTTCATCATTGGCGCAGTGCTCGTTGCTGGAATCACCTTTTTCGTGACCTATTTCTTGCTGGATAGACGCGCAGATTCGCGCATCAAAACAGCTCAAATTGAAGCAGATCGCGTATTGGAAGAGGCCGAAACTCAGCGGCGAGATGTTGCACTGGCTGCCAAGGATGAGGCGATTCGTCTGCGAGGGGAGCTCGACCGGGAACTAACACAGCGCCGGGTCGAGATTGAGCGCATTGAAGGACGAATCGAGAAAAAAGAAGAAGTAATTGACGAAAAAGCCCAGCGGTTGGAACAGCGCGAGAATGCGGTCCGAAAGGCCGAAGGTCGCCTGCAAAGCCAACAGGATACATGGGAGAACGAGAAAGTCCGCAAGGACAAAGAGGTGGAGGAACACCGACAGGGTGTTCTGCGAGAACTGGAAGAACAGCGCCACCTCCAGATGCAGGAAATCGAGCAATCCCGCCAGCATTACCATGATGAGCTGGAGCGCGTTGCTGGCCTCACTGCCACCGAAGCACGCGATCAGTTGATCGCCGATGTCGAAGCAGAGGCTCGCCACATGGCCCAACGCCACGTTCATGAAATTGAACGAGAGGCGAAGGATGAAGCCGATAAGCGCGCACGCAAGATTTTGGCAACAACCATTCAGCGCATCGCATCGGATTACGTATCGGAATCCACCGTCAGTGTGGTGCCGCTACCAAACGACGACATGAAGGGCCGAATCATCGGCCGTGAAGGTCGCAATATCCGCGCGCTGGAAACCGCAACTGGTGTCGATTTGATTGTCGATGACACACCAGAAGCCGTTACCGTGAGTGGCTTCGATCCCGTTCGCCGCGAGGTTGCACGCCGTGCTCTGCAGAAACTGCTGCAGGATGGTCGCATTCACCCGGCACGCATCGAGGAAGTGGTCAGCAAGACCCAAATGGAACTCGATGAAATCATGCGGGAAGAGGGCGAGCGCGTTGCATACGATGCTAACGTTCCAGGCCTGCACCCGGATTTGGTGAAGCTGCTTGGTCGGCTTAAGTTCCGTACCAGCTACGGCCAGAATGTGCTCGCGCACAGTCTGGAAACCAGTCTGATCTGCGCGAATTTGGCCGCCGAACTCGGCGCCGATGTGAATGTCGCGAAAACAGCTGGACTCCTGCACGATATCGGTAAGGCGGTCGACCACGAGGTGGAAGGTCCGCACGCACTGATCGGTGCAGATATCGCCAAGCGATTGGGTCGATCTTCCCGCATTGTGCACGCCATTGCCGCGCACCATAACGAGGAAGAACCGCAAACCATCGAAGCGTTCATCGTACAAACGGCCGATGCCATTTCTGGCGCGCGCCCGGGTGCGAGACGCGAAATGGTGGAGACCTACATCAAACGACTGGAAGCGCTGGAAGGCGTGGCCAACTCGTTTGAAGGGGTCGAGAAATCGTTCGCCATCCAGGCCGGCCGCGAGGTCCGCATTCTGGTGGCACCAAATTCGGTGAACGATGCAGGGGCAACCCGGTTGGCACAGGATGTGGTCAAGAAGATCGAGGAAACCCTCGAGTACCCTGGCCAGATCAAGGTCACCGTGATTCGCGAAACCCGCGCGATCGATTACGCGCGCTAACGCACACAGGGCTCGCATGCGTGGTTAATAGTCACGCACGCCTGTTGTTCTCACGAAAACCAACGCGTGTGTTCGATTCTGGAAATCAGAATCTGAACACACGCGTTTTGAGTTTTTTTTGAAAATTCGCTTGCGATGAAAACGTCGGGGTTACATTGCCAGCCCGATGACGAGCAATACAATGCCGATGGCCGGAATCACCCCTTGCTTCAGCGCGGCCGCCCGCTTATCCGGGCTGGAAAGCAGCAACACAAGTGCTGCTGCAGTCATTGAACCCGCACCTGCCAAAGCGAGTGTGGAACCGGCGGTGTTGTATCCGCTGAAATAAAGAATCGCTCCAGCAATGATAAGAACAGCAAGGAAGAGATTGTAGAAACCCTGATTGAACGCCAACGCTTTGGTTGCGAGGGCCTCCGATTCCGTGGTGCCGAACGTGGCGCGAGCTTTCTCGCTGGTCCAGATCACGGACTCCAGATAGAAGATGTACACGTGGAGCAAAGCGGCCAATGCCACAACTATGAATCCTACAGTAATCATGGGAGGGCCTTTCTTTCAGCACCGATTCTCTGGCGACCTGTTGAAAAAGACAATGTGGAAATCAGTATCGGGCCGCTCTCCATAAATTACCATGCCGCTCCACACGTTATGAAGTTCCTTCGTGCTCACAATGATTTCCTGAGAACCACAAAATATCTCGCCGGGAATGCAAAATACCCGCAAAACAGCGTAGACTACTGCCATACCTCTGTGGGGGAGGTGAGAGACCGGCGGCACACAGCCGCACCGGTATTGCACTTGGCACAAAAGTGTTTCAGCCCGCGACCAGCCTTTGCTCGCACGTAGTTCTGCTGCACCTGTGCCGTCATCGTTGCACCCGTATTCCGGGTTCGAGGGGAAAGAGAGTTCGTTTCATGAACCGTTTTTTCAGCAAGCTGAACCTCGCTGATATCAAGATCAAGGCTGAAGGCAACAGTTTTCCGCCCGATGACGATGAAGCCCAGCAGGATGAGCCGGTAGTGGCTGCAGAGGTGCCTGTAAAAGCCGATGTGGAACAGTCCGGCCCGGCTGCGACCTTTCAGTACGCCGATACTTCCGTGGCTGAACCAATCGCTGAAGATGCCTACATCCCGGCAGATTTCACGCCAGAAACAGTCGAGTCTCCGGCTAACAATAATGGTCAGCGCGAATACTCCTACGAGGAATCGACTGCCCTGTACTCCGCCACCGAATCCGTGAATGGAAACGGTCACGTGGTTACAGAGATCGTGTCCGATGGCATTGTCATTGGTATCGGTGAAGTGTTGAAAGTCTCCGCCCGATCCCGACCGAGTGCCGTTGCAGGTGCCATCGCCGGTGTTGTGCGTGAGGCTGGCAAGGCCGAAGTTCAGGCTATCGGTGCTGGTGCCACCAACCAGGCCATTAAGGCTGTGGCCATTGCTCGCGATTACCTGAGCGAAAGCGGAATTGAAGCGGTGTGCGTACCGGCTTTCATCGATGTCACCATCGAGAATGAAGATCGCACCGCCATCCGCCTCGTGGTGGAGCCACGCTAAACGGAAACAATGACAGAAAATACACGCCATCGAATTGATCTGCATACGCATACCACGGCAAGCGATGGTCAGGATACCCCTGCTGAATTGGTGAATTTCGCCGTTCAGCAGGGAGTTTCTGTGCTCGGCGTTACTGATCACGATACGATCGATGCTCTCGCCGAAGTCGCTGACTTTGCTGAACAGGCCGGGATCACGCTTGTTCCCGGCGTGGAGCTGAGCACCACCGTCGATCGCGCAGAAGTACACGTGCTTGGGTATTTCGTGAATACCGAGGATGATGATTTCACCGGCGCACTGGCAGAGCTGGCCCTGAGCCGATTGAATCGCATTGTCCGCATGATCGAGAAGATCCAGTCACTCGGGTACGACATCGATGGCGATGCAATCGTGGCGCAGTCCGAGTTCGGCAGTATCGGCCGACCTCACGTCGCCCGCGCGCTGATGGAGATTGGTGCCGTGAAGGATGTAAGCGAAGCGTTTGATCGCTTCCTCAAGGCCGGTCGACCGGGGTATATCCCGCGCGATCCGTTCTC
>JAFAEA010000362.1 GCA_023424355.1 Chloroflexota bacterium
CCCTCATGTTTCGTCCGAATATCCGGGTATCGCCTGCGAGAATCTCCGCGGTGAGTTCGGGATGGTCAGCATGCTCCAGGGAACTTGCGGCGACGTGAATCCCAGAGTGGCCCGCAATCAGACCCGGCGAGATGTGGGTGACGATGTGGTCGCAGGCGTGGCGGCGGAGCTCGTTACGGACATTCGATCGACACTTGCCAATGAGGGAGTCTCCATCGCGATCGAGGAGATTCGTAATGCAGAGGTGAAAGTTGAGTGCAGGAGTGTGTCAGTCGCTTTTGAGGAATCAGTCGCCAGCGGAATCGAACAGGGCGGTCTGCAGGACGAATGGGCCAGAGCGCTACAGCGATACCCACACAGAAATGCCCCTTCGCAAACAATGACGCTCCATCGTCTGGATCTCGGAAACGACTTGCAGTTCATCACCTTCGATGCAGAAGTGGTCACTTCGTACGGTCTCTATGCTCGTGAAATTGGGCAAACTTCTTCACTGCCTCTTGGTTATACCAATGGGATGGTTGGTTACATTGTCACCGATGAGCAACTGGCCAATGGCGGATACGAACCCGATGAATCCACCGTGTATTTCGCACTACCGTCACCGTTCGCGCCAGGTTTGGAGCATTCGGTTCGCACCGGAATCCACCAGATCATCTCCCAAGGAGAGTAGCTCATGATTTCGCTCGTCAACGCTCAATCATTTCGGGCGCGTTACCTGGAAGAAATCCTTGATCATGCAGGATTGCCATGGTCGCATTTCGATGGCGCTCATCTCGAGGGCGTCATTATCGTGCATGCCGGTACACGTCTGGAATCCGAAGTGCGAGAGCGAATCACCGCAAGCGTTGAACGAGGGGCTGCGCTCGTCACCGTTGGAGGTACGGCCGGCCTCGATGATTTGGTAGGTGCGCATGACGGAGAATCACTGCCGGAAGGCTACATCGTCAACCCCTCTAAGAGTCATGTCATCACCACAGTGGCTCACGAGGTTCTCCATGTGTTCGAAGGGAGAAGCCTTCGTGCTTCCTCCGGGTCGGCTCTGGCTGATGTTGAAAATGGAGGCAGCGCCATTGTCGTGAATCGGCCAGGTGAAGGTGCCACCGTTGCGATCGGTCCAGATATTGTTTGGTCGGTTGCGCACATCCAAACGGGCATCTCGGTAACACAGGATGCAGATCCGGCACCGGATGGAACAGCGCTTCTCAACGAGGGAATTCTCAAGGCCGAAGATGGCATGGTTCTCGATTGGCATCGGGACCGACAGCAGACCTGGGATGGCACACCGCTGCCAACGGACATGCTCGGAATCGATGCGAACTATCCGAACGGCGATACTCCCTGGTTCTCGGTACCAATTGCCGATGAACTGCGGGATATTCTGCTTCGATCAATCGCCTGGGCTGCAGCCGAGACAAAAATGCCGCTGGCGATGGTAGATATCTGGCCGGAAGGGATCGATGCAGTCGGTACTATCTCCCACGATTCCGATTTGAACATCGACGATTCCGCACACCGTGCTCTCTGGCTGCTTTGGCGCGCCGGAGTGAAATCGACCTGGTGCCACATGTGGGGTCCGAATTATCAGGATGTGTACGATGAATCGACCTTCCAGAAAGTGACCGATGCGGGCCATGAGTTCGCCATGCATTACAACGCGTTCGACAAAGATGGTGGCTCATGGGGGCAGGATCACTTCCGATGGCAACTCAATTTCGTCAAGAACGAATCGGGCATCGAAGATCTCACATCCAACAAGAATCACTACACCCGTTGGGAAGGCCACACAGAGTTCTTCCACTGGTTGCTTGAAGAAGGATTCACGCTGGATCAGTCTCGCGGCCCAAGCAAGAAGGGCACTGTGGGGTATCCGCTCGGCTCCAGTTTGCCGTGGAAGCCGATGGATGCCGAAACAGGCAAGATTCTGAATATCTACGAACTGCCATTCCAGTTTCAGGATCTGTGGCTAACGACGCCGCCATACATGCGAAAAACGACAATTGAACAGGCCATCAAACACCGAGGTGTTGCTCACTTCCTGTTCCATCAGGTGCATTTGCTACGACAGGATTCAGTCGCCGAAGAGTTTCTGAACACGATCGAGGTTGGTCGAGAAGCCGGCCTGGAGTGGTGGACCTCGCGAGAGATCGCCACCTGGGAAACCGCTCGGCGCGAAATCTCTCTATCAATAAACGGGGATTCACTCTCCATTCAGAACGCTGATACTGATGCCAAAGCGGTGGTGCTGGAGATGGTACACGATGGTAGCACTGGAGAGTTCGAACGATTTGGCCAGCAGTGGCGCATGGCGAAAGCGTAATAAGACGTCATTCACCTTGCTGCATTGCTGATTCAGTTGTGGAATATTTCTCGATCAATTTTGGTTGGATCGAATCCGAAGCCCGAGCCAACAATCTCACGCAAATCAACCTGGCCGTCTGTCACTCCAAAGATCGACGGCCAAACAGCTTTTTCTGGCGCCGATGCATGTGGATAGAACTGTCGCTGGTTGGTTTCAATCGGCATGGTATTTGGGAGCCTGGCTGCCATACCCAGTGATTGATGCAGGGCGATGCCCGGATTGGTGAGATCCTGCACGGTCACCGAAAGTCCAAGCTTTTCCGCCAACACAAGAGAGAGCAAAGTAAGGCTCTGGGTCTTGCAGGTCTTGAGACAGAGTCCTTTGTAACCGAGATCAGCGGCACGCTGGATGGCTTTCAGGTTCACCAGTCCCTCATCGAGCGCAATCGTGACAGGATGGTCCAGACTCTTAAAGTCCATCGCAGCTGCATTCATATCTCGTTGATCAGGCTGCTCGATCGCGTCCAGCGCACGCAGTAGACCCGGTTCCGACTCCGCCCAGGTATCCAGCAATCCCTGCACATATCCGAGTGAGGGAGCTTGCTCGTTAAGATCGGCGAACAGTCTCGTGCGATCACCATTGATGGCATATCCGAGTCGGTAGACATCGAGGAGTCGCGCCGCGTCCCACTCGGCATCCTGGCCTTTCAGCTTTACCTTGAAGGCGAAGACCCCATCCTCGCGAATCCAGTCCTCAACCCCTGGCTTGTCCTCACCGCTGCGAATCGAATCCGATGCGCCAACTGTGTGATAAATCGGGAGCTGTTCCACTGGTGATGACCTCAGAATCGAATCCAGTTCGATCCCAGAGAATTCGGGCCCCAAGATATCTGATACCGACCAGCCCGTGTATGCCCGACCAAGCGTATCGAACGACGACACGCTGTACAGTCGCCCGTAGGCATCGTGAATAGCTGCATCCAGTGGCGAAATGGCGACCAACGTCGCGAGCCGAGGAATTGTCTCTCCGCCAGCGTGGCTTTCTGAGACAGTGTTTTCGAGGGACGAAAGTTCGGTCTCGAGTTGAAGAAAGTGATCAATTGGATGCCCGGCGGCCTGCTTCTTTACTGCATCAGAGGCATGTCGGAGTAGCTCGCGCATCGCCTCGTCCCGGGTGGGATCATCCAGATTTGCGCTCGGAAATGCCCACGGATAGGAGAGAAGGATTGCCCCCCAACCATCGGCTTGCTGGCCGTTACTGTCCTCGATGCGAACACGCGCGTGCGCAAACGTAAGTGATCCGGCTACAGCCTTTCCGAAAGTGAACTCTGCCTCGGGGTGCTGAAGTTCGAAGCTGAGTTCAACTTCCTTGATCTCTACTAGCTTTCCGCTCATCTCGTTGCTCCATCTGCAGCAAGCCAGGACGAAAGATGCTCTGCGACAAAGGCATCGTCATTCAAATCCGGATAGGCCGCGAGGACGCGGTCGATCTCGTCCGATTGCCCCGGCGAAAGCGTTTCATCTGGATTGAGGCACCA
>JAFAEA010000056.1 GCA_023424355.1 Chloroflexota bacterium
CATAATCCGCAACCTCGTCCCCATTTGGGAACACAATGTTAAATCCATCTCAAGTTATCGCAAGCTTATCCGGTGTTGACAGTTGATGTCAAACGGTGTGGAGGCAAATGCGCATTCTGAATACAATTGGATGCATACCAATATCCCCCAGTCACGCTGGGCCTGGATCGCTGCCAATGGAGCCCAGCCAACAAAGAACCCCGAATCCATCTGGATTCGGGGTTCTTTGTTGGAGTTTCGATTGATGATCTAGCCTTCGATAGCTTCAATCGCCTCGAGAACCGGCTGCTTCTCCTGATCGAGAATCGCAACTGCCTCATCAAACGCCTGTTGTGCAGGCTGATCGTTTACCAACACCTGCTCCCAGGCATTGCCAAGAATCTTGTCGCCATTGGCGATAAACACTCGGGCGCTATCCTGCGGCTGGGTTTTGGGCAATTGACCAACGGCCACCGCATTGTTTGGATGATCCGCGAGGAATGCCTGGAAATCTTCGCTTTCAGCGGCGCTCTTGCGTGCCGGGAGGTACCCGGTGCTCTGCGCCCAGTATGAGGTCACCTCGGTGCTGGTGCTGTACTTGAGGAACTCCGCCGCTGCCGCGACAACTTCTTCGCTTTCATTCGCCAGCACGGCGAGGCCTGCGCCACCGGTCGGACAACCGAAGGTCATTTCCTCTGGCAGTTCGGCGGTGGCCCACTCGACCTGTGCATCGGTGGTCATCCAGCCAATGGCACCAGTGGACATGATCGTACTTGCCACTGTACCAACGGAGAACTCGGTTCCCGCCTCGGCCATCACCGTAGCACCGCCTTCGTTCACCATTCCTCGCATGAGTTCGCCAACGCCTACGGCTTCTGGCTGGTTGAAGAGCATGTTCAAATCGGCATCGGAGTAGTTGCCGTTGTACGCCCAGATGGCACCATGCAGTGTCCAGGCAGCATAGCCAGCTGCGTCATTGAATGCGAAGGAGTTCTTGATGTTTCCACCAACCAGCTTTGGTGCGGCTTCGGAGAAGGTGCTCCACTTACCCAGAACCGCCGGATCTACACCCGCGGCCTCGAATGCTTCGGTGTTGTAGTACATGAGTGGAGTAGAGCGGGCAAACGGAAGCGCCCACTGACCACCATTGCGCTGGTACTCCACAAACAGGCTGTCCACGTAGTCCTCTGGTGCGTCCACATAGGGAGTGAGGTCGGCGTACGCCTGTCGCAGGTAGAAGTTGAACCACCACACTTCGCTCACATTCATGATGTGCGGGATATCGCCGGATTCCAGTCCGGTGAGCACTGCGTTCGCGAGCTCGGCGTAGTTTGGATATGCCGTGGAGGTGACGGTGATGCCGTTGTCCAACGCATTGAAATCTTCAAGGATTTTCGTTTGGGCATCGCCATTGGCTCCAGAGCCGAAGGCTGTGTAAAACACGAGGTCGATGTTCGTGCCCTGGGCAGAGATCATTGATGGGGCCGCAAATCTGGAGCTGGCAGCTCCCACGGCTGCGGCGCCGGCAAGCCCTTTGATCGTGGATCGACGTGACATAAATTTGCTCATGATGGTGTTTCTCCTCAAACAATTACATAACCCTCGGATATCACCAATGTTGATTGGGTGATGCCCGAGGGTACAGTACAACAGGTTGATTGTTAAGGAAATGTTAAACCGACGAGTATTCGATCGGAAAGGGCTTGCTAACCCTTGGTTGCGCCAGCAGTGAGACCATCGATGATATATCGCTGCAGGGCAACATACACAATCAACATCGGGATCACTACAAAGGCGGTACCAGCCATGATCACACCCCAATCGTTGTTGCCTTCGGCATCCTGCAGGAGTCGCAAGCCAACGGTCACTGGGCGCATGTTATCCGTGTTGGTGATGATCAGCGGCCAGAGGTACTCGTTCCACTTCGCCACGAGGCTAATGAGACCAAAGGTAACCACAATCGGCTTGGCCATGGGCAGCATAACTTCCCACATGGTGCGGAGGTGTCCGGCACCGTCGACCTTGGCGGCATCCAGCACATCCTTTGGCAGCCCCATGAAACCCTGACGCATCAGGAAGGTACCAAACGCGGTGGCGGCACCCGGCAGGATGATTCCCTGATAGGTATTCACCCAGTTGCCTTCGGTACCCAGCAGATTGCGGATGGTGGTGGACATGAACTGGTAGTTCGGAATAATCACGACCTGGCTCGGCACCATCAGGCTCGCCAGCACCACCAGGAACAGAATGTTCTTGCCCGGGAACTTGAGGAATGCGAACGCATACGCACAGAGAACACCACAGATGAGCTCGAGCGATGCACCCGCAACGGTGATGATGGCGGAGTTCAGGAAGAACCGCGCAAACGGAACAGATGTCCACGCATCCGGATAGTTCGACCATACAGGGCTGCTAGGCAGCCAGCGGGTTGGATCCAGAATGTCGCGTGTGGACATGAGGGAACCGGAAACCATCCAGAACAACGGCACACCGATCGCCAAAACAACCAACGCCATCGCGATGTATCCGGCGAATTTGGCTGGAGTCAGCTTATTACTGTCCATCGTAGTGCACCTGCTTCCGCTCCCAAAGTGATTGAACAATCGTTACTGCAAGCATGAGGAAGAACAGCACTACCGCTGCTGCGGCTGCACGGTTCCAGTTCTGGTTCTGCCAGCCCTGCTCATAGACGTAGTACACAAGAGTTGTTGTGGCGTGAGCAGGACCACCGCCTGTCATCACATCCTGAATATCGAATGCCTGGAATGTGGAGAGTACCGATGTCACCATCAGGAAGAAGGAGATCGGCGAGAGCATCGGCAATGTCACGGAACGGAATCGCCACCAAGCTGAGGCGCCATCCAGTTTGGCGGCTTCGTACAGATCCTTGGGGATACCTTGCAGACCTGCGAGGAACACTACAGTGGCAAAGCCGAGGTTCTTCCACACATACACAATGATGATGGCGGCCAGCGCCCAATCCGGATCCTCCAGCCAGCGTGGTGAACCGATATCGAACCAGGCCAGCATTTGGGCAATCAGACCGTAGCGTGGGTTGAAGATGTAGGCCCAAACCAGCGCAACAGCAGAACCGGCCAGCAGGTATGGCGCAAATACCATCGCGCGAACTGCCGTACGACCCTTCAGCTTTTCATTGAGCAGAAGTGCCGTTACCAGCCCCAATCCCAGTGTGAACACCACACAGGCAACGATGAAGATAGCGGTATTCGATGCCACCAGACGGAAGGTGCGATCGTTGAACAGCCACCGATAGTTATCCAGCCCACTGTATTTTGGTTCGGCAGTCTTAAGGAACGGATTGACGGTGTGTACGCTCAAAATGAAGTTGCGTATCAGTGGCCAATACGTAAAAAGTGCCAGAAAGAAGAAGTTGGGTAACACAAAGAGCAGGAACAGAAACCATTCCTTGCTCAACAATCCCCCGAACGAACCCTTGGGGTGATAAAACTTCTCCCCAATTGGCCTCGGCTCCCATTTGGCAGCGTCAATGGGATCGTTATTCACAGCCATGCGATACCCTTTGTCCAGTTGCAGATGATTCGACGATTGCGAATCTTCTCTCTATACCCAGCCCGGTAGAAGCGGAGTCAATGGAGTTCACCATAATACTCAGCCTCAGTAACCAAATGTACGACACGCCATCGTACCAAATACCCAAGAATTATTAACATCATACGGTGTCGAAACGGAGACTGCCAATGTTTGGCGAAACGACGGAAACCACAGGTCTGTTGGCCATAGATACTTCAACGGAGCGTGCTGGCATCGCCTTTGGTGCTGAATCCACGGTGGTTTCCCATTCCTGGCCCGCCAGCCGTGCGCAAACCACAACCGTGCTGCCAGAGGTCGATCACATGATCGCCGCCGCAGGCAAGTCACCCGCTAATATTGCCGGACTGGTGGTCGCAATTGGCCCCGGAACGTTCACCGGATTGCGGGTCGGTTTGGCGATCGCCAAGGGAATCGTGGCGGCGAGGGAGGTGCCTCTGGTCGGCATCCCTACGCTTGATATCGTGTTCGCCAGTCATCCGGACAAGGATTTTGTGGCAGTACTTCCTGCAGGTCGTGGGCGAGTAGTGTGGCAGGAGCGAGACCAGCCTCCCACGAATTCGACGGTGGACGAACTCATCGCCCAAATCGGCGGACGCACCCTGATCGGCGAGCTCGGCCAGGATCAGGAAGCCGCGGTCAAGGCCGCCGGCATCGACGTGATCAACGAACCTCGCGATCCAGAGGTGCTGCTCGCGATTGGCGCCAGACGTATCGCCGCCGGTGATCTGGACGACGCTGTCACGCTGGAACCCACGTACCTGCACGGAATCACGGTGAATGCCGGTCCTATCGAAGATCGACTGCGACCAAAAAGCTAATTTGTTCCAAACAAGATAAGGACAACAATGCCGGCGATCCCGTTGTGGATCGCCGCTACTGTTGTTTAATCTGTGGCCAGGTGATATGGTTCATTACATGACTAATGAACCGTGGAGGCAATGATGTGTTTAACGACCAAACACCAATCTACCGACAGATAGCCGATCAGATTCGACAGGACATTCTTACTGGCAGGCTCAACGAAGAGGAACAGGTGATGTCTACCAATCAATACGCATCCTTTTACCGTATCAATCCGGCAACCGCGCAGAAGGCTTTCCAATCCCTTGTGGATGATGGCGTTCTGTACAAGAAGCGAGGCATCGGCATGTTCGTGGTGTCCGGAGCAAAGGAAAAGCTGCAACTGGAACATCGAGAACGATTCTTCGAGGAAATCCTGGAACCAATGCTCACTGAAGCCCGCGCCATCGGCATTGCGGAGGGTGATCTCATCGAGTACATCACCAGCAATTACGCAGCAGGGGAGACCACATGAAGGTAGAGATTCGCAATATCACCCAACAGTTTGACGAAGTCACCGCCCTGGACGATATCTCGTTCACGCTTGAGGGTGATCAGATTCACGGTCTGCTTGGCCGCAACGGATCCGGCAAATCCACGCTGTTGAACATCATTGCCGGTTTTCGCGAACCCACCAGTGGTGAAGTGCTCATCGATGGCGAGCCGGTATTCGAGAACGCCGACGTCATGCAGCGGATCGCATTGATTCGCGAATCCGGCGATACCGTCGAATCGTCCGAGAAGGTCTCCGAGGCACTTCGTTTCGCCGAATACCTTCGTCCAAACTGGAACGCCGATCGCGCGAACGAGCTTCTGGAGAAGTTTGAGGTCAGCCCCAAATCCAAGATCAATTCACTGTCCCGTGGACGTCGATCCGGCCTTGGAATCGCCCTCGGTTTGGCCGCAAGCGCCGAGCTCACGATGCTGGATGAAACCTATCTCGGCTTGGATGCTCCCTCCCGGTATCTCTTCTATGACGAGCTTCTGAGCGAGTTCATGGAACGGCCCCGCACCTTCGTTCTTTCCACGCACCTCATTGAAGAGGTGGCGAGGGTGCTCGAGAACATCGTCATCATCGATCAAGGCAAGCTGCTCCTTCACGATCCGCAGGAGCAAATAGTCGGTCGCGGTGCGGCAGTCACCGGGAACGAGCAAGACGTAGATGCATTTGTTGCGAGCATGACCATTATCGGCGAACGACAACTGGGGCGCACCAAATCCGTCATGGTGTACGGCGATTTCGATGACCAGCTCAGATCGGCAGCACGCGCTACCGGGCTGGAGCTGGAGTCGCTCGGCTTACAGGATCTGTTTGTACATCTCACCCAGCAGAAAGGAGGGGAGTAAATGAAAACAACTAGAACAAGTTCCAATCTCTCCACGTTCAAAACACCAGTGCTATACGACCAGGCATGGCTGCTGGCTATTCTCGCCGGTGTCGCGTTCCTGCTCGCCATGATCGTGGTGCTGATTGTTGGTCAGTTCACGAATGTCTCAATCAGCGCCTGGGGAATTCTGGGCTCGATTGCTCCGTGGTACCTGGCGATCATGTCTGGTTGGACAATCTACACCCAGCTGCCGATGTTCGTGGCTCACGGCCGCACCCGTAAATGGGGCTTCAGTGTGTGGGGAGCCATCGCGGCGGTACTTGTACCCATGGCGGCGGTGTTCATGGTAATCGGCTATCAGCTGGAAAGAATTGTCTATCACTTCGCGGACTTCTCATTCTCGATTGATGACAACTATTACTTCGATAGCCCTGGAGAGGTGCACATCATCTTCTTCCAGTACTTCGTCACCTTCGCCGTGTGGACCGTGCTCGGTGGATTTGTGGGAGCGTCACTGTACCGTTCCGATGAAATCGGCTGGTTGAGCATCCCGGTTGCGATCGCTATCTCATCGCTCGCTGGTGCGTGGGATAACAGTGGAGGAGGTTTGTTCGGTTTCCTTCGCCGGATTGTTCCCGCCATCAACCACGAATCGATATGGCTCGATCTCACTCTGGCCGTAATCGCAGTCACGGTTTCGGGGTACGTCACCTGGAAGATGGTGTACAACATGCCACTTCGGAACCCGAGTTAGTTCAAATCATCAATAGATAGCTGAGCCCGGTTTGGCTGCCAGAACGCCAAACCTCAGGCTCTGCCATCCCAAAATCAAAAGGTGAAAGCATGATAGTTGTAGAGAATCTCACCAAAAAGTACGGAAACAGCATCGCAGTCGATCGCCTGAGCTTCGAAGTTCGACCTGGAACCATCACCGGATTCCTCGGTCCGAACGGTGCCGGCAAATCGACCACCATGCGAATGATGTTGGGGCTGGATCGCCCGGATTCCGGCAATGTGAAGATTAACGGACAGCCATACACTCGGCACCCCGCGCCGATTCACGAGGTGGGCGCACTACTGGATGCCAAGTCAGTGTTTGGTAAGCGAAGCGCACGCCAGCATCTCACCTGGATCGCTCAGGCCGGGGGAGTTGACCTCAGCCGGGTACACGATGTGTTGGACACGGTGGGGCTCACCTCCGCCGCAGGAAAGCAGGTCAGCGAATTCTCTCTGGGAATGAGTCAACGTTTGGGAATCGGATCGGCATTGCTGGGCGATCCTCCAGTGCTCTTGTTCGATGAGCCGGTAAACGGACTCGACCCCGAAGGAATCCGCTGGTTCCGAACATTCATGAAGTCGCTGGCAAACGAGGGCCGCACGATTCTCGTTTCCAGTCACCTTATGAGCGAGATGCAGGCGACAGCTGATCACGTCATCGTCATCGGTAAAGGTCGGCTTGTGGCAGATGCGCCCATCGCCAATGTGATGAATGGGGCAGGCACGAGGGTGCGATTTCGGTCATCGCACGCATCGAAGTTCCGCACCGTGCTGGAAACGCAAGGCGTGAGCGTGGCGCAGGATGGCGATTCCATGCTGATGATCACCGGTTTGGAAGCCGCGGTCATCGGTGATCTGGCGATGCAGCATCAGATCCCCGTCCACGAGCTCGCACAGCAATCCACCTCGCTTGAAGACGCTTATCTTTCGCTCACGCAGGAAAGCGTCGAGTATCAGGCGCAATCCGCCTAGAAAGGGCACCTCAATGGCAACCAGGATCATTCCTCTTGTACCTGAAAAATCCGAAATCTTACGACCGTTTATGAACACCGCGAAATCGGAGTGGACCAAGCTGGTCACCCACCGCCG
>JAFAEA010000224.1 GCA_023424355.1 Chloroflexota bacterium
TTCGGCGCCATGCTGATCTTCGACGAAGTGCAAAGTGGATTCCGCACTGGCGCGCCGTTCCAGGGCGTAGCGAACGGTGTAGTACCTGATATTCTGGTCACCGCCAAGGCGATCGCGAACGGCCTGCCGGTCGGGGTTACTCTCGTCATCGATGCCATCGCTGACGCTGTTCCGGGCGGTGCGCACGGCAGTACCTTTGGTGGCAATCCGCTGATCTCGCGCGGTGGTGCCGAAACGCTCCGCATCATGCGCGAGGATGATCTCTATGCGAACGCAGCTTCGGTGGGTGCCTATGTGCTCGCCGAAATCGAGAAGTTGCAGAGCAGCAAGATCCGCGCGATTCGAGGTAGCGGCCTCATGTTCGGTATCGAACTCAAGGCCAAGGCGGGCCCAATGCTGAAGGCACTGCAGGATCGTGGAGTGCTGGCGCTCATGGCCGGTACGCTGGTGCTGCGCTTCCTGCCACCGATGACCTGGACCAACGACCAGGCCGATGAACTCGTGGCCGCTCTGGCCGATGTGCTCGATGCCTGACCCTCGCTTCTCCCGCCGATCGCTGCTGGCAGCGGTCGGTGCTCTGGGCGTGACCAAAGGCGTTCACGCCCAAACACCGGTCGCATCGCCAACAGCTTTGGGCCGCATCCCACGGCTCCGAATCGGGATGGCATCCGCCCCGGATGCAATTTCTCCCGCAGCCGCCACCACCATGGATTCGATGTGGCTATCAACCCTTGTGTACGATGCGCCGATTCGCTGGAATGCCGATGGCGTAGTGATGCCCGGTATCTTTTCGACGACCGCCAGCTCCAAATCGTCGGAAGTTCAGCTTCAGCCTCGTAGTAACGCCTGGTTCAGCGATGGCACAGCGATAAGCGCGCGTCAGGGTGTGCGGGCGCTCAGTGCCATTAAGAATTCCCGCCACGCATGGCGTTTGGAGAATGTAGAGGAGATCACCGAACTCGAGAATGGTGTACTGCAAATCAGCATGAAACGGGCGGATCTATCCTTAATGGGAAATCTCGCCCACCCACTGTTCGGTATCGATTTCGAAGGGTTCGGCAGCGGACCGTTTGCCCTCTCGTTCTCGGACGGCGAGGTCGCGACCTACCACCGCCATCCGCTCTTCTGGCAGATCGGGCGCCCGCACATCGATGAACTCGTCGTTACCCGCATGGAAGACGATATCCAGCGCTCGACCGCTATCGCGACCGGCGAAATCGATGTGCTCCCGAATGTGCCCCTGCTTGATGTGCCGATGCTGGTGAACGAACCGACCGTGTATCTCGTCGGCGGTCCGAGTAATCGACTGTGCCACCTGCAGATCCGGCTTTCGGTGCCGGTGCTGGCGAATCCGCGCGTGCGCCAGATATTGTCTTCTGCCATTGATCGGACCGGCCTGGTATCTGTCGCGACCGCAAATCAGGCAGATCCTGCCACGACACTGTTTGCCGACGGAGAATGGACCGATCCCATCGATTCGTTGGAAAGCATTTCGCCAGAAAACGTGCGCGCCGAGCTGCACGCTCTGGGAGTGCCATCCGATCTTCGCCTCCACCTTCTGGCGGATAACGCCGATGCCACCCTCGCCAATACGGCAGTAGTGCTGCAGGAGCAGCTAGCGAACTGCGGCATCTCGCTCAGCATCACCCTCCTGGAGGGCGAGGAGCTGGCTCAGGGTATCGCCGAAGGCGATTATGACCTACTGGTGAGTTACTCGGAACCCTGGCGAGATCCTCACGAACTCGTGTGGCCATTGCTCTCCAGCCTTGGGACGCTCAACTGGAGCGGATTCCAGAGCGTTGAAGTCGATACGCTGCTCAAGGCCGCGATCTCTATTCCCAGCGATGAGTTCCGGCGAGAGCGATACACCCGCCTGGAAGGTTTGGTACGGCGCAATGTGCCGTGCATTCCGCTCTTCCGCCCCTACGTTTGGGATGCCGTCAGTAGTCGATTCCCCGGATACGCGGCGCTACCATCGGCAACATCTCGCGGCTTGATGACGTTAATACCGACAGAAGCGCCGTGAGTGTGGCATGATTTTGGCATCCGGGTGCTGCAGCTTTTCTGCACACCGTGTTCTTTTTGGAGGAAACAACGTGAAGAAGTTCATTCATTTGCCGGCACTGGTGTTGGCACTTGTGCTTTCTTTCGGCTCACTCGCGGTAGCTACCGCGCAGGATGCCACACCAGAGGCCACCGCCGGTGATATCGGCCAGCCACTATCCGCTCAGGAATGCTGGAGCGATGCGCCCGATTCCTCGACCGCTGGCTACCCACAGTACCCGGGTGTGCCGGAAATGAAGATCGATACCACCAAGGCCTACTACGCCACTATCGTCACCAATCGCGGCAATATCGTGGTGCAGCTGTATGCCGATGTTGCTCCGGTAACCGTGAACAACTTCATCTGCCTCGCCACCAACGATTACTTCGATGGTGTGATCTTCCACCGCGTGATCCGCGACTTCATGATCCAGACCGGTGATCCGACCGGTACCGGACGTGGGGGACCAGGCTACCAGTTCAACGATGAGCTCCCGGGCGACGAGTTGAACTACGTTGAGGGCAGCCTTGCCATGGCCAACAGTGGCCCAAACACCAACGGTAGCCAGTTCTTCATCAGCTCCGCCAATAACGCTGGTGGTTTGCAGAAGAACTACACCATCTTCGGTCAGGTTGTTGAGGGCCAGGATGTGGTCACTCTCATCTCCGAAGTCCCGGTGAGCATGAATGCCCAGGGCGAAATGAGTGTGCCGGCAGCCACCATTACCGTGCTGGATATCATCATCACCGAGCAGTAAGAATCCTCAGGCATATCGCGCCGGATCGGGCTTCGATTCGGCGCGATATCTGTTTTTCGCCGGCTTATCTCTCTGCAGAGCGGTACCATAGGTATCAGGAACTCGATGCTCACTCAGGTACATCCATGAAACCGATGGCCATAGCGCCCGATCAACTAGATACCCGTCACATTGGCATGATTATCACGCGAGACCAGCCCACTGCGAGCACCACTTTTTGCAAGGGTCACCGTATTCTTGCGGAGGATTTGCCGATACTCGCCACATCGGATCAGCGGATCCACGCCGTGCAGCTTGAAGAAGGGGATATCCCCGAGAGCGAAGCCGTGCCCAGAATCGCGGAGGCGATTTGCGGAACTCAACTCCAACAACAGGATCTGGTGCAGGGACGGATGAATATCCGTAGTTCTGTGCGCGGATTGCTCTCCATCGACACCGAGGCTCTGCTGCGACTGAACACCTATGCGGAAATCGGTGTCTTCACCCATGTCGATGGCATCGCGGTGAACGCAGAAACACTCGTGGCTGGAATCAAAATCGCGCCCGTGGCAATGCCCGAATCGGTCCTGGATGACGCCTTCGCGCACGTCACCTCGCCCGTGATCGATGTGCTTCCCTTCCAGCCGCTCAAGGTGACCTGTATTGTCACTGAGACTTTGCAGGGACGTGTGCGTGACCGGTTTGAGCAAACCCTGCAGCAGAAAATCGACTGGTATGGCGGCGAACTTCGCGACACCGTCTGGCTGAATGAGGATGTTCATACGATTGCTCAACGAATATCATCAGCAGTCGCCAGCAGCGATCTCGTGTTTACCACCGGCAGCCACATGATGGATCCTCTGGATCCGATTCTGCTGGCGCTCAACGAGTGCGGAGCGGAACTCGTCCGACTCGGCGCACCTGCGCATCCCGGTAGCATGGTGTGGGTTGCCTGGCATGAGGAATCACAGACGCCGATCATGAGCCTCGCGAGCTGCAGCATGTTCAGCCGATCTACTGTTGCCGATCTGCTTATGCCGCACATGTTCGCCGGTCAGCGAGTTACCAACGCCACATTTGCGGCGCTTGGTCATGGCGGCTTGCTCGATCGGGGGATGGATTGGCGATTCCCGCCGTATGAGGCGATGGAATAATGCTGACAACTTCTTTGGATCAGTTTCAACAGGCCGTGGTCAATTCTCCGGCTACTTCGATTCGCATGGTCGCGCCAGCGGGAAGCGGCAAAACCGAGACGCTTTCCCTTCGGGTGCAAAAGCGGATTGAAGATGGCTGCGATCCTCGCCGAATTCTGCTGCTCACGTTCGATACCAATGCTCGCGCGGCAATCGTCAAACGTTTGGAACGGCTCGGTGTTCCGAATGGTGTACGGGTGAACACGCTCAATGCCTTCGGTTTGTACCTGCTCAACTCCCGCTTCACGGATGAGCGTCGGCAGATCTTACGGGGTCCATACTTCCCGCAATCGCGGGTACTCAACGATCTGGTGATGGAATACGGACATTCCGTATTCACCGAGATGCTCGGGAAAATCAAGAACGAAGCCATCGATTCTCGCACCATCGATCAAACCGAACTCGCCCGTTGGTGCGCGAAGAATCGTGCGCATTTGCTGCGCAACCTTGAAGACGATCCGATCCTCGAGGATATGACTGATACCCGCTTTGGCAAGGAGCTGGCCCGCGAAATGCAGGGCTACGAGCAGTTCCTGCAGGAGCGTAACGGTATCGATTTCGATGACCAGAAGTTACGACCACTCATTCGCTTGCAGGAATCCCCGCGCGATCTCGAGTGGGTGCAAGATCAGTTTGATGAGGTGATCGTCGATGAGTTCCAGGACATCAACCGACTCGATGCGCTGCTGATCGATCTTATTTCGACTAAGAGCAGTCTGCTGATCACCGGTGATGATGATCAGGCCATCTACGGATTCCGTGGTGCCACCGCTGGTTTCCTTATCGAGCCCCAAAAGACGTTCCACCGTACCTTCACTGAGTTCGAACTGGCCATCAACTATCGCTGCCCACCGAAGATCCTCACCGTTGCCAGCGATTTGATTCAGCACAACGAACATCGCATTCCCAAAAATCCGCGCGCGCAGAAGACAATTCCTGGCGAAGTCGAGGTATACAACGCGTTGGATACCACCGCCGAGTGCGACTGGATCGCCCGTCACATGAAGAAACAGCTGGAATCGGGAATCGAATCTGCCGCCGTGTTGGCGCGACGTCGCGTGCAGCTCGTGGGTATCCAGTCGGCATTCATTCGCAATGGCACACCGTTCCGCATTCGCGTGGAAGAGGATGTCCGCGTGGCGTGGAGCCTCGCTCGTCGCGCGCTCCTGCTGGCTCCGTTGCGAGTGAATAAGCTGCCGGAAGAAGATGTTCGTGGCGAGATCGTTCGTATCTTCGCTGAAGCTCGTTCCTGGCAACCCGGACGGGTGAATCAACTGGTGCGGCTGGCGCAGCAGAACGATCTCTCGTTCCCTGGTCCGGAGTTGCTGCAGCAACTCCACGATCGCGAGCAGACGCAACTTGTTGATGGCATCAAATCCCTCACGGGTGAGATGAGCATCGGTGCGCGCTTGCGTTCACTTGATGCGTTGCTGGCTACGGAACTACGTACATACATGGAAGGCGGCAAGGACGCCGCCCGGGATCGTGGCGATAGCGAAAAGTCACGGCTCAGTGGTCTCATCGATCTCGCGCAAGATGAGCGACTCGATGTAAAGGGGCTCGTGAAGCGCATTGATACCCTGCTAGAACCTCAGCGCGCTTCCTGGCGCTCTAGTGCACCGGTGGTAGAGCTCTCTACCTGTCACGGCGCCAAGGGCCGTGAGTGGGAACTGGTATGCATCCCGCACTGCAATCAGGGTGTGTTTCCGGATTCCCGCAGTGAGAAGGATGAGCACCTCGAGGCCGAGCGCAAGCTCTTCTACGTCTCCATGACCCGCGCCAGCAAGCAGCTGGTGATGACGTGGTCGAGCAAGGCGGCTGGCGCCTCTCGCGGCGAGCCAAGTCAGTTCCTTATCGAGGCGTCTGTCGAGAAGCCGCCGGCCGCGAAGCGCGGCATCCAGATGTCGACGTGGAAAGCCTCTTCCGAGAAGGGACCGACTGAAATGGCCGGCGGCAGACGGCTTGGACCGGATGGAAGTT
>JAFAEA010000251.1 GCA_023424355.1 Chloroflexota bacterium
GCGAGGGAGTAGATAACGATTTTGCGACGGTCAAACCGATCGGCAAGCACACCGCCATAGAGACTGAAGAGCAACATCGGAAGCGCTGAGACCACATTGATGGCACCGATGGCGAAGGCGGAAGTCGTGAGCGAGAGCACCACCAGCTGCATACCCACGTTCTGCATCCAGTTGCCGCCGAGAGCCACGATTTGGCTCAGCCAGTACTTTCGGAATGGACCTGTTGCCAATGCCGATGGCCACTGAAGTTGTTTGAAGTGGCTGAGATCCGGGAATCGGCGTACACCGCCTTCAACGGCAGGTGCGCTTTTGAATCGCCTTCTTACACGTGGCTTTTTGGATTCTGACTGCGGGTTTTGTTGCTCGTCGTTGATTTCCTCAGACATCCGCTTCTTATCCCCGACATTCACACGTGCGAACCGCTTCGCGCGTACGTGCTAGGCATTATGCAAGACGAACGCCCGTTAGGAAAGTTCCTCAGGTGGTGAATCTTTCGATCTGCGGAAAAATGATGTGCGCGTGCGGTTGCTGGTGACGCTCGTAGTTAGTGAGGGCTTGTGCGATTCAGTTGAAAGGATCGTGCCGAGCACGGCCAGAGCCGCGCAGAACAGCGTGGCGACAATCGCGACAAGGCTGATGGCTGTGTCATCGCCCCATTGCTGATGCACCACTCCGGCAAACCAGATGGCGAGCACGAGTCCGAACAATCCATCCCGCAGGAAGAACGAGAATATTGCGGCCACAATCACCAGAAGCAGCACAAAGAGCACACTGGAGCCTCGTTCACCAAATGGCTGCGAGGAATAGCTCTGCCAGGTGAGCACGGTGAGCATGAGGCTGTAGGCAAGGGCAGCGCTGAGTGGAATCACCGAGAAAATCCGCTGACGGATGTTCGTAATTCCTGGACCAAGCGTAACCAGCAAATACGTGGCGAGGGTGGCAATGAGCGCCACTACGATGCTCACCAGGCCAACAACTTGCCATTGCCAATGCTGGGCAAAGACCCAAAGGCTAGTGGCCACGAGACCAATCGAAACGAGGGGCCCGGTGATTTTGATGCGGGTTACCGCACGTCCTGCCGGCAGCAATCCGTAAACGAGGAATACTGCAAGAAGCGGGAGCACAATCCACCACATGGTCATGGCCCAGCGGGCGGGGAAGAGTGGGGATTCGCTGGATCGCAGTGCTTCCCAGGTGGTGACACCATTCAGCGTTTGCTCACCACCAAACCAGGCGATGATGCCGGTGGCCAGCAGGAGCACAAATGGAAGCGCCGCCCACATCCATGGATGCGTTCGCTTCTCCGTTACAGGCTGTTCGACGGCATCGGATTGAACCACACGAGGCTCGGAAGTCGAAACAAACTCCGATGTCGTGTTCTCCTGAACCGGATCGACCCGCTGTTCGGGAACGATCACCGTCGGTTCTTCGGGAACCGGCTCTGGTTCAGGCTGCGAGACGACTTCGGGAGCCGCTTCGGTCCCCACTTCTATCGCAGTGTCGACCGGCTCATCATCATCGAGACCCGCCAGCCACTCCGGCTCCGGTCCCAAATCCGACTCATCAGGTTGCCTATTTCTGTCTGGTGTTTCATCATCAACAGTGTTCATGGCGTTATTGTATCCCGCGCTATTGAATTCACGAGTGGGGGACAACCGGAAATCGGCTGCTTTCTTTCACCAAAGTTTCCATTATTCAGTCATTGAAGGCATCTTGGAGTCGAATCGCTTGTCCACCCTTGCCCAGGAAAACGAAAAAGTTGGTAGTGGCGAATTGATTCGCCGATTTGCTCAATACTACAAGCCGCATCGCAAGCTTTTTACCATCGATTTCGGCAGCGCTGTTTTGAGTGGTGTGCTGGAGTTGGCGTTCCCGATTGCGGTGCAACACTTCATCGATGAGTTGCTTCCCAGTGGCGATTGGGGACCGATCATCGGTGCTTCTATCGCATTGGCGATGGTGTACCTTGTGAATACAGGTTTGATGGTGGTGGTGAACTACTGGGGCCACATGCTCGGTATCAATATCGAAACCGAAATGCGACGCCGTGCCTTCGATCAATTGCAGCGACTCAGCTTCCGCTTCTTCGATAACACCAAAACTGGCCATCTCATCGGCCGAGTCACCAGAGATCTGGAAGATATTGGCGAGGTAGCGCACCACGGACCGGAAGATCTGTTTATCGCCGTGATGACGCTTCTGGCAGCATTCGGCATCA
Source organism: Chloroflexota bacterium (assembly GCA_023424355.1). Classification (GTDB taxonomy): domain Bacteria; phylum Chloroflexota; class Chloroflexia; order Thermomicrobiales; family UBA6265; genus UBA6265. The sequence continues at coordinate 2,219 of JAFAEA010000251.1, forward strand.
TGTTCAACATCCACCCGCCATTGGCGTGGATCACCGCAATCGTAGTGCCGATTACCATGTTCTTCACCAGTCGCTACGGCGCCAGCATGACTCGCACCTGGCGAGAGATGTTCAATCGCGTCGGTGAGTTCAACGCACGCATCGAAAACAATGTCAGCGGTATTCGCGTAGTACAGGCCTTTGCCAACGAAAATCACGAGCGCGAACTGTTCGCGAAGGACAACGCCAACTACCGCACCACCAAACTGCAGGCCTACAAGCTGATGGCTACAAGCATGAGCATCAACTACCTCGGCATGCGGTTCACTCAGCTCATCGTGATGGTGGCGGGTACCTACTATGTGATTAACGATCAGATCACCAACGGCGAATTCGTGGCCTTCCTGCTGCTGGTGAACGTCTTCTTCCGACCGATTGAGAAGCTGAACGCCGTGCTGGAGATATACCCGAAGGGTATCGCCGGGTTCCGACGGTACGTTGAGTTGATCGATGAACTTCCGGAAATTCAGGATCGCCCAGGTGCGGTGGATGCTGGCGATCTCAAGGGCGATATTCGCCTCGAGGATGTCACCTTCGGTTATACCGAGCACCGAACCGTACTGAAGAATGTGGATCTGACCATTAGTTCCGGGGAAACGGTGGCGTTTGTGGGACCCAGTGGCGCCGGCAAAACCACGATCTCATCGCTGCTGCCACGCTTCTACGATGTCAACGGTGGTCGCATCACTATCGATGGCAAGGATATCCGCGATATGACCCTTGCCAGCCTCCGCCGCGAAATCGGCATTGTGCAGCAGGATGTCTTCCTCTTCAATGGCACCATCCGCGAGAACATTGCGTATGGCGATCTCTCAGCAGGAGAGGATCGCATTCTGGATGCGGCCAACCGCGCCAAACTGGAGTCTGTCATCGCCGATTTGCCAGAGGGGCTCGATACGCTCATCGGCGAGCGAGGTGTGAAGCTGAGTGGTGGTCAGAAGCAGCGACTCAGTATCGCGCGCATGTTCCTGAAGAACCCGCCGATTCTGATTCTCGATGAGGCGACTTCCGCGCTGGATACTGCGACCGAGCAAGCGATTCAGCAATCACTCAACGAGCTGGCGGTCGGACGCACCACCCTGGTGATCGCCCACCGATTGGCCACCATCCGCCACGCGGATCGAATTGTTGTGGTGAATGAACAGGGAATTCAGGAATCTGGCACGCACAGCGAGCTGCTCGCGCAGGATGGGGTGTACCGACAACTCCACGAGGCTCAGTACCGTCAGGAGAAGTCTCCGGCTGATTAGGACTCTCCGAACCAGCCGGAGACAAACTGCACGTATTCCGCAAAGATGTTTTGGCGATCGTCGTGACCTGCTTCGATGTACTTCAGAAGCAGGTCTCCGAATGAGATCATCGCTTCTGGAGCAGGATCTGCAGCTCCGTTGTAGAGAGCGAACTGAATTCCTGCCATCGTCGCAGTTCGTTTATTGCCATCAACCCATGGATGAGCCAAGGCGATGTGCGTGGCGAGGAATACGGCTATCTCGGCTGCATTGGCGCCCATGTACCAGGCCGCGTTCTTTGCCTGATACGTGGCGCTTTCCAGAGCGTCTTCTCTCACAAGTGAGGCTCGTGGCTGTTCGGACATCTCCATCGCGATTTCGTGCAGAGCCACGATATCCGCCACTGTCAGGAATCGGATCTTGTCCATTTCCTATTTATCCTTGAGATACCGCATGACTGCAGTCAAACCCTCACGATTGCGTTCCACATTTTCCCTAATTTCAGGATCCAATACAGGTCTGATTTCCAGCCTGTTGAATTGAGCGGAAACAAAGTCGCCTTCTTCGAGTTCCAGGCGTTCAACTTCGGACTTCGGAACAGTGATGACGAAGCTGTTGCCGACTTTGCGTACCTGCTGTGTAACCATTTCTGTGCTCCTTCTATTGCAGACGTAGCACTAGTATACACGGTATATTCTATTTCTCTGTATAAACGGGTTCGCAGTTCACCGGGAAATTGACTGATCTCGCGATGAAGCAGAGATGATGCGATTCCTCATGCAGCCTGGCGAGGAGGTCGGCATCTGCCGATGCGGCGAGGGTGATCTGCGGATGCAAGGTTACTTCGGTGAACTCACCGCCGCCGTCGCGGTGCTCAACCATTGTGCCGGTCGCGTTGTCCTCGTATGCGGTCACCGCGATTCCGTGCTTTGCACAGCGGCTGAGGAACCACAGCATGTGACACTGACTCAGCGCCGCCACCAGCATTTCCTCCGGATTGTGGCGGTCTGGATCGCCGTTGAAGGCGGGATCGGAGGATGCCTCGATCACGTGCTTGCCTGCGATCCGCACCTCATGGTTCTTGGAATAGCCGTTGGGCTTGAGGGTTCCTTTGCCAGTATTGCCGGTCCAGACAACTGAAACCTTGTACTCGTGATTCTTATCCGTCATGAGGGAGTCTCCGAACCTTTCTGATGCGGCCCACGTAGTGTCGACCTTGCTCCGTGAGCACCACGTTGCCGTTCGCCCGCACGACCATGCCACGATTCACCGCCCGTCGGATGGTCTCCAACGCCTGATCCGGACTCCAGTGCAAGGCTGCGCCGATATGTCCGAGGCTGCTTTCACTGTACTCGTCCTCAGTGCGTTCGTGGGTGGCGAGGTGCATCACCAGCAGATCCACGGCGAAGCGTTCCTTGTTTCGCGAGTTGCGACGGCGCTGGGCGATGAGTCCCTGACTCGGGGAGAAGAGCAATGCCAGCACGAACAGGATGCCGAGCATGGTTACGATTCCGCCGGCGATAGAGCCATCCACCCAGATTGCCAACCAGTAGCCACCGATGGCTCCGAGTGCGCCGATCACAGCGCTGCCGGCAATCATGTGAAGCAGATGCTCGGTGAGGAGATACGCGGTTGCGGCTGGAACGATTACCAGAGCCACCACCAGAATCGCGCCGACCGCGGTGAATGCACCAACGGTGGTGATGCTGAGCAGGAGCATGAGTAAGTAATGGATGAGAGTGGGGGAGAACCCGAGAGATTCGGCAAGTGCCGGATCGAAGGTGCTGATTTTGAGCTCTTTGTAGAGCAGTGTGAGCACACCGATATTGATCACCAGAAGTACACTCATCACCCAAAACGATTGCGGACCGAGATCTCTGCCGCTCACGATGAGGCGGTCGAACGCCGAGAACTCGATGTTTCCATACAGGATCGCATCAGTATCGAGGTGAACATTGGCGAAGTACCGTGAGATAAGGATGGTACCGAGCGCGAACATCGCCGGGAATACGATTCCCATCGCTTCGGCGCCCTCAGCTCGCTTGGTGCGCTGGATCGCCTCAACCAGGGTCACCGTGATGATGGCTGCAGCCGTGGCTCCCACAGCGCCTACGATAAGATTCGCGCTACCAGCGAGCCAATAGCCGAAAACGAGTCCCGGCAGAATGGCATGACTAATTGCATCGGTCATCATCGACATCCGCCGCAGAATCAGGAAGCTGCCAGGCAGTGCACACGCGATGGCGCAGAGCACACCGGTGAGCAGAATTGCGGTTCCGCTTGTCATGGTCGGTCCCCGCTTTCCAGTGCGGCGCGGAAGTCAGCGCGGCGGGATCGCTGTCGCCACCAATCCGCCACGATTCCGTGGCGCGGCGCGAAGAGAAGCGAGATCGCAACGATGGATGTCAACGACAGGATGATCATGGGGCCGGTCGGCAAGCGACTTGCCTGCACGCTGATCACAGCGCCAGTGACACCGGCAATACCGCCGAAGAGTCCGCTCAGCACGAGCATGGTGCGGAGGTTGTCCGTCCATTGCCGGGCGGCGGTGCCAGGTCCGATGATCATGGCGGCCATCAGCACCACTCCAACTGTCTGCAACCCAATCATCACCGCGACCACCAGCAAACTGGTCAGCATGATGTCCAGGCGCCGAACTGGAAGTCCGAGACTAGCAGCGAATTCGGGATCGAAGCTGAGGAGCTTGAACTCTTTGAAGAAGATGTAGAGCAGCAGGAGTGCACCAATACCCAGAATGGCGAACATGCGCACATCTCGCCCGATGAGTGACGCGGCCTGGCCGAAGAGATACTTGTCCAACCCGGCCTGGTTGGCATTGTTCTGTTGCTGGATGAAGGTAAGTAACAGGATACCGATGCCGAAGAACACACTCAGCACCACACCAAGCATGGTGTCTTCACTTAACTTGGTTGCCTTGATGGTTCTGAGGAAGATGAGTGTGCCGATCCAGCCGGCGATGCCGGCACCCAGCAGCAACACCAGCGGCGCGCGCGATCCTGTGAGCATGAATGCGATGCAGATTCCCGGGAGTGCGGCGTGGCTGAGGGTATCGCCGAGCAGCGCCTGACGACGCAGCACCGCAAAGGCTCCGAGCACTCCGGCCACAATTCCGAGAAACATTCCTCCGAGTGCCACATTGCGCAGGGTGTAATCGAAGATCAAATCGTGAAGTGTGCTCATTCCGTGACCGCCAGTTCCGGAATCGTCCTGGCCGCACTGCCATACGTCATCTCGATGTTCTGTGGTGTGAAGTGCTCGCTCATCGGACCACTGGCGATCTTCTGGACATTCAGCAGCACCACCCAATCGAAGTAGCGAGGTGCGGTTTCAAGATCGTGATGCACCACCACCACGGTTTTGCCGCGATCGCGAAGGTTCTTGAGCAAATCGATGATCGCCTTTTCGGTGCGGGCATCCACGCCGACGAATGGCTCGTCCATGAAGTAGAGCTCGGCATCCTGCACGAGTGCACGCGCAAGGAACACGCGTTGTTGCTGTCCACCGCTCAACTGGCTGATCTGGCGATCGGCGAAATCGGCCATGCCGACCTGTTCGAGCGCGTGCATGGATCGCTCACGCTCCTCTTTTCCGGGCCGGCGAATCCAGCCGAGTTGGCCATAGGTGCCCATGGTGACCACATCGAGCGCGTTGGTTGGAAAGTTCCAATCCACGCTGCCACGCTGGGGGACATATCCCACCAGTTTTCGTTGCTGCTCGCTGGTGTGTCCAAATATCTCGACGGTTCCCGCCGCCATTGGCACGAGGCCAAGAATCGCTTTCATCAGCGTGCTCTTACCCGCACCATTTGGACCGATGATCGCGGTAAGCGTTCCGGTCGGAATGGTGAGATCCACATCCCACAGCACCGGTTCATCGCGGTAGGCCACGGTGAGATCGTGTACGGTAACCGCGGCACGTTCATCTCTGCCGGGTTTGGTTGGTGTTGTCATTGAACGTCCTGTCATTTGCTGGCACCTCCCAGCAGTGCTTCCACGATGGTGGAAACATTGTGGCGAATCATGCCGATGTAGCTACCTTCTGGCGTGCCGGTTTCACCCATGGCATCGGAATAGAGCGAACCACCGATTTGCACATCCCAGCCCCGACTGCGACAAGCTGCCTGAACGGCCTCGATGGTGGCTGGTGGAATCGAGGATTCCACGAAAATCGCCGGAATCTTGCGGTCGGCGAGGAGTTTGGCGAGATCCTGAACATCGGCGGCGCCCGCTTCGGTGGCGGTGCTGAGACCTTGCAGACCCATAACCTCGATTTCGTAACGCCGACCGAAGTAATTGAAAGCATCGTGCGCCGTTACCAGCACGCGAATCTCTTTTGGAACACGGGCGAACTCACTGAATACCCATTCCTCGAGGTCACCAAGTCGATCCTGATATGCCGATGTGCGTTCGTAAATCGCGGCAGAGTTTTCCGGCGAATGCAATGCGAGTTCTTCGCCGATGGTGCCTGCCACGATATTCCACAGCGAAACATCCATCCACACATGCGGATCCCACGAGGCAGTGTCGGCGCGAAGACGGAGATCCTCCGGAATGCTTTCGCTCACCGCCCTGGTGTGAACGGTGCCGCTTTCGTGGATCTTCTCCAGTGTTTCCGTGAGCCGACCTTCCAGATGCAGACCGCCATACAGCACGACATCGGCATCGCCGAGTCGCACGATATCTCCTGCGCTGGGTTTGTAGAGGTGGGGGTCAATCCCGGGACCCATCAACCCGCCGATCGCGAACTCATCGCCGCCGATATTGCGGGCGACATCCGTGATCATGCCCACGGTGCAAGTCACCACCGGAGCATTGTGAGAGCGCTCGGCGGGATTCTGGGTGTGCAGAATACTCAACCCGCCAAGTGCGAGTGTGCCTATGCCTCCGGCGATAACCGCGCGTCTCGAAACTGATTCATTCATGTGGTCGACATCTGTCCCTAACTAGTTTAGCTATGGCTAAACCTTCTGAAGGGATTGTAGGGGGCCACCGAAAATCAGTCAACATCAGCGAGTTTGAAGTAGCATGATGAGCGATGAAAGGTGAGGGCATGGCAGTTACGAAGTTCGCGCAAAACGGTCTGGTTCGGTTGGGGTATGAGATCAATGGAGATGGTGAACCGGTGGTGGTTCTGCTCCATGGAATGCTGCAGGATCGCGTCACCATGCGGCCGCTCGCCGATGCGCTGGAGGATTCCGCCACGGTGATTTCAATGGATCTGCGCGGTCATGGTGGTAGCTCGGCAATCCACGGCGTAGACCTGGCCATTTCCGATCTCGATGCTGATGTGCTTGCCGTGCTCGATGCCGCCGAAGTCACTGCACCCGTCGTGTTGGTGGGAGTGGAGCTCGGAAGCGTGATCGCCCAATCCCTGCAGGTGAATCATCCTGAGCGAATTGCCGGCATCGTTCACATCAATGCCTTCGCCTCTGAGATGCTGGACCCCGAAAAGCTCGAAGATATCGCGACCCGTGCCTATCGCGAACAGGCGGAGCAGGCGCTGGTTATGTGGCTGGATATGAGCTGGGGTTCGGACTGGCGAGAAGTTGTGCCGAAGCCGAGAATCGCTTCTGCGCGTCGCTCTGCTGGTGCGATCCATCCGGTTCTGACGGCATTGACCAAAACTGATGTCGCTCCAGTGGAATCAATTCAGCTTCCAGGCGGAACCCCATTTGCTGAATTTGAAGATGTTGAGCGCGTTCTGACTGAGGTTATGCCTCTGCTTTCGAGCAGATGATGCCGTGCAGGACGGTTTCGACGAATTGATCGTGTGATTCATTCGCATCCGGTGAATAATCCGGTACCGTTCGCAGCATGTGCGAGTATCCCGCCACCGAGCTGTAGATGAATCGGGATGTAAATGCGGCGTCACTGGTACACATTTGACCGGCATCTATGCAGTTCTGAATGATCGGTTCCAGAGCCAACCACGGCCGTGGGAACTCCGACCAGAACGCCTCCTGGGTAGATTTATCGATGTGCTGGTGGAAATCCGTCATCAGCCGCTGCATATCGGTGCTGTGCTTGTTGATCACGAAGTTGAGGATGTGGTGAACAAGTGATCGGAGATCCGCTGAACCGCGGATTCCTTCCATAAACGTAGCCTGATTGTCGACGAATGCCATGCGCATTGTTGCCAGGTAGAGATCCTGCTTATCCCGGAAATGGTGGTACAGGGTCGCCTTGGTTATCGAGGCAGCATCTGCAATTTGCTGCATCGACGTATCAGCGTATCCGCGCTCCATAAATAAGGAATAGGCTGCCCGCACGACTCTATCTCGTGCCTCCGAACTCACCGACTGTTGCTGCATTGTTTGAACGTTAACCTCCGAGGCTATTGACGCCTGCTATTGACGTGAGTATAGTTGCCCGTGCGTTATTCTACCAACCGGTCGGTAGGGAGTAAAAAGACCTTGAGTACAACAGAGAAAGCAATCACGCCACCGGAGTCTTCTCCGCTCACACCGAGCCAAATCATGGGCGTCATGATCGGTGT
>JAFAEA010000205.1 GCA_023424355.1 Chloroflexota bacterium
CTTGCTCATCCTTGGTGAACAGATAGAGGGTCATGCCTTCGGTATCGGTAAGAATCTGACCGAGTTCGGCGTCATCGGCGACGGCGACTGATGCGTCGTCCTGCGCGATAGCGGATTGAGCAAACACGACGCTGGAAATCAGCATCAGAAGGACGGTGAGACGTCGGAACATGAGAGGCTCCTTCACTGGTTGCTGCGCCAGAGGTTTTGAGCAGCGAGAAAGGTGAGAAAAACGGGGCCTGGAGAACTGCCCCCATATTGCTCCTCAGATTGGCGGATGTCAACACCTTTGGTAAGTCGATTGTGAAGAGTGAGTCGGCGGCGATGTTCCCAGCCGCCGAACTACCGAGCGGATTTGTGGCGTGCCGACACGACCTCGGCCACGCCGAAGGCGGATGAGGCGTAGCCTCACAGCGAAGCGATCCCCGGTGGCCGAGGTCACAATTGGTTGGGTGGCGGAAATCCGCCCATTATGACCGGTTCCTCAGCCCGGGTATGAAATCCGGGGCCTACGTTTGGTTTGTTGTAGCCTTGGCCTACGACTGGCGCAATGACGGCAGGTTCAGCCCCTTCTCCTTCGCGACTTCGATCGCGATGTCGTAGCCGGCATCGGCGTGACGCATCACGCCTGTGGCGGGATCGTTCCAAAGCACCCGGCCAATTCGCTCCGCCGCGGCGTCGGTGCCATCGCACACAATCACCACCCCGGCATGCTGACTGAATCCCATCCCTACGCCACCGCCATGATGGAGGCTCACCCAGGTGGCACCGCTGGCAGTATTGAGCAACGCATTCAGCAGCGGCCAGTCGCTGACGGCATCACTGCCATCCTCCATGCCTTCCGTTTCCCGATTCGGACTCGCCACCGAGCCGCTATCGAGATGATCGCGGCCGATCACGATTGGCGCCTTGAGCTCGCCATTCTTCACCATTTCATTGAAGGCGAGTCCAAGGCGATCGCGATCTCCCAATCCAACCCAGCAAATGCGCGCCGGCAGTCCCTGGAACTTGAAGGCATCCTTCGCCATATCCAGCCAGCGATGTAGATGCGGATCGTCCGGAATGAGCTCCTTCACCTTCGCATCGGTCTTGTAGATATCTTCCGGATCGCCACTCAGTGCCACCCAGCGGAATGGCCCCACTCCGCGGCAGAACAGCGGTCGGATGTAGGCAGGTACAAATCCGGGGAAGTCGAAGGCTTTGTTCACACCCTCCTCGAATGCCATTTGGCGGATGTTGTTGCCGTAGTCGACCGTCGGGATGCCCATGGCGTGGAAATCGAGCATGGACTGCACATGCACGGCCATGCTCTTGCGGGCCTCGCGGTTCACGAGGGCGGGGTCGGATTGACGCCTCTCTTCCCACTGTTCCACGGTCCAACCGATGGGGAGATAGCCATTCACCGGATCGTGCGCACTGGTCTGATCGGTCACAGCATCTGGTTTGATGCCCTTCTTCACCATCTCCGGAAGGATCTCGGCGGCGTTGCCAAGAAAGGCGACGGAGATCGCCTTGCCATCGGATTTGGCCTGATCAAGCAGCTGCATGGCATGTTCGAGATCGGTTGCTTGCGTATCGATGTAGCCGGTGCGGAGTCGCATATCGATGCAACGCTGCTGGCATTCGATGGCGAGCATACTGGCACCGGCCATGGTAGCGGCTCGAGGCTGGGCGCCGCCCATGCCCCCGAGTCCGGCCGTGAGGATCCAACGTCCGGCCCAATCGCCGTCGTAGTGCTGCCTCGCCATCTCGGCAAAGGTCTCGTATGTGCCCTGAACAATGCCCTGGCTACCAATATAGATCCAACTACCGGCAGTCATTTGGCCGTACATCATCAGACCCTTGGCATCGAGTTCGTGGAAATGCTCCCAATTGGCCCAGTGCGGTACGAGATTGCTGTTGGCAATCAGCACACGGGGCGCATCGGCATGAGTGCGGAACACGCCCACCGGCTTTCCGCTCTGGATGAGCAAGGTTTCGGTATCGTCCAGCTCCTTGAGCGTGGCGATGATTTGATCGAACGCCTCCCAGTTACGGGCCGCCTTGCCGATTCCGCCGTACACCACCAAATCTTCCGGACGTTCGGCCACATCCGGATCGAGATTGTTCATCAGCATGCGCAATGGTGCTTCGGTGAGCCAGCTTTTGGCGTTGAGCTCCGTGCCTGTAGGTGCATGAATCACGCGCGTTTCGGTGGTGGACATAGGCAAAATCTCCTAGGTGCATCGTATGGTGGTTTTATTGTATCGGTTTCGGGAGTCTCATTCTCCATCCCGCCTGAACGGTTGATTCCCAACTCACATTGGTTTCCAAAACACGATGCTTCAACAATCACCATCGCTAATCCACATAACACCTTAGATAGGGAACTTAATGTTTGCATCGAGCCCCTCTTCGCTTTAGGATACTCAGCAGATACGTGTGAAATAGAAGTGATCGGGTTTCCGAGGGCGTTGCCGCCAAGGTGGGGCAAACGCGTTTTGAGCCCGATATACAGGGGAGAGATCCAGTGAGTAAGCACACACCACGCTTGTCCCGTCGTAACTTTGGCAAGGTATCGGCCGCCGGATTGCTGGCACCGATTTACCTGCAGATGGAGCGCGCCGCCGCGCAGGAAGCGTCTCCAGAGGCCAGCGCCTCGGCATCGCCAGTCGCATCCGGCGAAATGACCGAGCTCACGCTCGCCACCATTGCTGTTGCTCCTGGTTCGGAGGCTGAAGGTGCCGATCCGGAAGCCACCCTTCTGCTCAACCTCGGTAGCGAAATCGATAGCGGTGACCCACAGGTTTACGCGTTCCTGAACGAAATCGAAATCGGTTCAAAGGTCTATGTGCCACTGCTGGCGCTGAACGAAAGCAACGAAGTTGCCGATGCCGGCGCCGACAAGGTGATGGTTTCGGAAGATGGTCGTGTGTACCAGTTCCACATCCGCGAAGGCATGACCTACAGCGATGGCACACCGGTTACCGCCGCCAACTATGCCTATGGCATCAAGCGCGCGTTGGATCCGGAAGTAGCTGGCAACTATTCGAATATTCTCTACGCCATCACCGGTGCCGAGGCATGGCGATCCGCAGATCCGGCCGATGCAGGTGTCGAGGATCTGAAGGCTGCGGTCGATGAGAGCGTGTTCGCTGTCGATGATCAGACGCTGGAAATCCACCTCGATTTCGCTGCGGGCTACTTCCCGTACGTGATGGCCACCTGGGTCACCTACCCGGTGCGTGAGGATCTGGTTGAGGGCAATGGTGCCGAATGGTGGAAGGATTCCGCCAACTACATCGGTAATGGCCCGTTCAAGCTGGTGAGCTGGACAGAGGACCAGGAGTGGGTATTCGAGCGCAACGATAGCTACTTCCGTGGCGCGCCGGGTATCAAGAACCTCATCTACAAGGAAGTCGATTCCTCCGAAACTGCGCTGTTGGCCTACCAGCAGGGCGAATTGGATCTCATTGGTCCGGCTTCTGCCCAGCTGCCACAGATCGAAAGCGATGCTACCCTCGCCGAGCAGCTGCACCGAGTTCCGGGCGCCAGCACCAGCTGGATTTCCTTCAACAACGCGGCCGAGCCGTTCGATGTGAAGGAAGTTCGTCAGGCATTCAGTTACGCCATGAACCGCGATCAGTACATCGAGCAGATTCTGAACGGTGTGGGTATCGCTGCCGGCACCTTCCTGTACGAGGGAATCCCGGGCTACCAGGACGAAACCGTACAGAGCTACGATCCGGAAATGGCCGCCCAGCTGCTCTCAGATGCCGGCTACCCGGGTGGCGAAGGCTTCCCGAAGCAGACGCTGTTCTACAACAGCGAATCCGCTATCGCCCAGCAGCAGGCCACCTATTGGGCCCAGAACTTCCAGCAGGCACTCGGTGTAGTTATCGAGCCGACCCCGCTGGATAGCGCCCAGATGCAGAGCTTGCGCACCAATCGCGATCCAAGCCTCATCTTCAACATCGGCAACTGGTTCGAGGATTACCCGCACCCACAGAACTGGCTGAGCCTGGTTTGGGGCCGCGGTAGCACTCGAGCACCACTTGGTTGGGAAAACGAAGAGTTCTACGAACTGGTGGAGACGGCCGATCAACTGCCGATGGAAGAAGCCATCACATACTACCAGCAGGCAGATGCCCTGTTGGCCACGGAAACACCAGCAGCCTTCTTCCTGCACGGTGAGGGCCTTGTGCTCATGAATCCAAAGATTCAGGGATACGTCACCTACCCGACCGATCTGATGGATACCCGCTATCAGCTCGAGAAGGTGTACATCGCCGCGCAATAATCAACGAACTGGTCAATCCCGGGGGAGCTTCGGCTCCTCCGGGTTTTGATACGTCACTCGATGTTCAAATGAGGCACTCGTCTAGTGTTTAACTATATTTTTCGCCGTGTGCTGTGGATGATTCCCGTGTTGTGGATGGTGGCAACGGTCACCTTCTTCCTCATGCACATGGCACCTGGTAGCCCGTGGGATGCGAAATCCGGGGCCAACGATCGCTCGCTCGATCCCGCGCTGGAAGCATCATTCAATCGTAAATACGGGTTGGATGATCCGCTGATGGTGCAGTACCTCAAATACCTGAAGAACGCCGTCTCACTGGATTTTGGCGAATCGTTCACCAAAACCGGCAAGAGCGTGACTGATGTCATCGGTGGCGGCTTCCCCTACTCGGCAGCGATTGGTGTGCTGGCGCTCGCAGTTGCTTTGGCCATTGGTATTCCGGTGGGGATCCTTGCCGCAAGCAAACACAACTCCATTGTCGATTACATCAGCCTCTTCTTCACCACCATCAGCTACACACTGCCAGATTTCGTGATCGCCATCTTGTTACTCATGATTTTTGCGGTGCAGCTTGGGTGGGTGCCCGTACTCTTCTCCGGAGGGCAGAGCTTCATTCTGCCAGCGCTTGCGCTCGGAACCGGAAGTGCCGCCTATATCGCGAGGCTCACCCGCGCGAGTGTGCTGGAAAGCTCTCGCATGGGCTATGTCACCACCGCTCGCGCAAAAGGACTCAGAGGCCGGTCGGTGCTTATGCGCCATGTGGTGCGAAACGGCATGATTCCGGTGATCACCGTAATTGGCCCGGCACTGGCCGGGCTCATCACGGGCACCATCATTATCGAGCGCGTATTCAATGTTCCTGGCATGGGGAGATTGTTCATCGATTCGATCAATGCGCGTGACTACCCCGTAATCATGGGAACCACGCTCTTTTACGCCTTCATTATTTGCCTTGGAAATCTGCTGGTGGATGTGCTGTACGGCTTCGCCGATCCGCGCATCCGCGAGATGAATTAGCGAGCAGGAGAGTATCGATGGGACAAATGCTCGCACAATCTGAACGAGGCGATGCACTCGCCTCGGCAGCCGAGAAAACCCTCGGCAACGAGCGACTATCCGAAGCGTCACGCGGGCTCTGGAGCGATGCCTGGAGACGATTGCGCAAGAACAAGGCGGCCGTCATCGGCCTCATCTATATCGGCTTCATGCTACTGGTGGCTATTTTCGGCCCGCTTCTTGTGGAGCACGATCCGAATGTGATTCCGATGGGCGAAGGCTTTGTACCGGCGAACCTGCCACCAGTGTGGATGGATGGTTCGGATAGCCGCTTCATTCTCGGCACGGATTCGCTTGCGCGCGATAACCTCAGCCGCTATGTCTATGGCGCCCGGGTAAGTATGGTGGTGGGCATTGTTCCTACTATCCTCACCGTAGCCATCGGTATTTCCATCGGAATGGCCAGTGGATGGCTCGGCGGCCGGTGGGATAACGTGCTCATGCGACTGGTGGATGTGGTGTATGCCTTCCCCAGCCTGCTGCTCTTCATCATCATGCAGGCGAGTCTGCGAGATACCCAGTTGGGACGCATGCTCGGCGGTTTGATGCTGCTGTTCGTGGCCTTCGCCATCACAGGCTGGAACGGCACCGCCCGCATGATGCGCGGTCAGGTGTTGGGAATCAAGAACAACGAGTATGTGGAAGCAGCCAAGGCGATCGGAGTGCCGACACACCGGATTCTGCTGCGACACGTCTTCCCGAACGCAATGGCACCGATCATCGTGGGTATCTCGTTCTCGATTCCCGGGTACATCCTAAGCGAATCGAGCCTGAGCTTCCTCGGACTCGGTATCCGACCACCCAACCCAAGTTGGGGATCGATGGTGTTCCAGGCGTTCCCCACCATGACCTTTCAGCCGATCTTCGTGTTGATGCCAACACTGCTCATCGCCTTCATCATGATCGCCTTCGCGTTCGTGGGAGATGGTTTGCGGGACGCACTCGATCCCCACGACGTCCGGTAAAGAACAAGAGGCAGGAATAAAGTGATTCCTGCCTCTTGCCATTAGTCCATTTCCCAATAAATTGCGGTATAGTACCGGTATTCAGGTCAACCGAATTGCCCTTAGCCGAGGTCGCGATGGCTGATACCGTAACAATCGTCTCACTGCCCCGGCAGCTAACCCCGCTGATCGGTCGACAGAACGAACTCGAAACCATTCTTTCTCTGATTCGAGGTGGTCAACAACTCGTTACCATCACCGGCATTGGTGGCATCGGCAAGACCCGTTTGGCCCACCAATTGGCTCTTGAGTTGGAGCCAGAATTCGCCAACGGAGCTCTGTTCCTGCCACTGGCCGATATTCGTGAAGCAGATCAGATTCCGCAGGAAATCGGCAGGCTACTTGGCAGCTCTAGTGGCAATATCGATATCGACGGCGCTGTCACGCTACTCGGCGCTGAACCACGACTCCTGGTGCTGGATAATCTCGAACATCTCTCTGGCGCGAGCAATGTCGTAGGCACATTCCTTCAGCGGCTGCCAAACCTCACTCTGCTCTGCACCAGCCAGATTCCTTTGGAAATCGAAGGGGAGCAGCTATTCCCACTCGATCCGATGATGACACCCGGAGAAGGTGACATCGTAGAAGGTCCAGCCATCGAGCTTTTCGTGCAGCGGGCGAAGGCGGCGAATCCGCATCAACAGTTCGGCGAAACCGAACTGCCTGTGGTGGCCGAGATCTGCCGCATGCTGGATGGGATTCCGCTGGCAATCGAACTGGCGGCCGGCAGAACCAGCATCTTCTCGCTGCCGGAGTTGCAGAAGCAGTTGGACAATCGCCTCGATGTGCTTGCCGGAGGCAAGCGTTCCGCACCCGAACGGCAACGCACCATGCGGGATGCAATCTCCTGGAGCTACGATCTGCTCGACGACGACGAGAAACGTCTTTTCCGGTATCTCAGCGTTTATGTCCACAGCATCAGCATCGATGCACTAAGGACCACAGTCAGCCTACTTGAACTCATCGAAGACCCACTGGATATTCTGGATTCCATGATCGCCCGCCGTATGTTGGTGCCGAGTACATCCCCTGGCGGTCAGCGATTCCGAATGCTGCCGATATTGCGGGATTTTGGGCTCGAGCAGCTGTGCAAGGAAGGGGACGATTTTTCCGCGAGACTCTCCCACGCAACACACATCACAAATCTGAGCGAAGAGTCTCGCGAGTTGCTCGGAAGTCAATCCCAGGTTGAAATCTACCCGGTTCTCTCGGCAGACCTCGGGAATTTTCGCTCAGCTACCGAATGGGCTGCCGAATATCGACCTGAGTTGACGCTTCGGATAATCACGGCGATCTGGCGTTTTCTGCTAGCCAGGGGTATGAGCATGCATTTCACAACCATTTGTATGAATGCTCTGGATAACTGGACACCCAAGGACCCGGAGCTGCACATGAAAACGCTGCTCGCACTTGGCAACATGATGAGCCTCGGTCGACACCAGCGTGAGGAAGGGGACGCAATTCTCCGAAAGGGATTGGAATTATCTATTTCTCTGGGAGACACACGCAATCAAGGTTCGTTCAACAATAGCCTCGGTGTTTCTGCAAGGCAATGTCGAGACTATGATTCCGCAGCGGCCCACTTCGAATTGGCGCGGGACATTGGAGAAACACTCGGCCATCTCGAACTGCAAGCGGGTGCAGGATCAAACCTTGCCACAGTCGAATACAGCAGAGGAAACTACCAGAGTGCAATCGAACGTCAGTTGCAGTGCCTTCCACTGTTGAAGCAAATGAATAATGATCTCCTGGTGGTACTTGCCTATAACAATCTGGGCAATTTCCACATGAAGCTCGGCGATTTGCACACTGCCAGGGAATATTTGCTCATTGGATTGAGAGACGCACGCGTCCTGGACGATGTCTCCACACTTCGATACATCTTGTGCAGTCTGGGCAGCGTGGACATTGATCTGGGCGATCTGAAATCCGCACGAAGATATTTCGAAGATTGCCTTTCCAAGATGGCGAACGCAGGTGTCCCGTCGTTTTTCCTGGAAACCTGTAGCGCCTATGCTCGCGCGTTGTACGTGGACGAGGATTTCTCGGAGCTTTCAAAGATCGTTTTGGCGGGACTGGACATTCCCCCAGATCTGCCATATCTGGAAGACTCACTAATCTGCTGCGGCTACGCTATGATCCTTGCCGAAAAATCCAATCAGCATTCCACGGCTTCCACACTTGCGGCCGCGATTTCTCAACAGATCACCTCATTCAATCTGGTGACCCATGATGAAATCAAGAGAGCAATCTACGAATCCGACAAAACAACGGCCGACAAACCCGAGAACCGACATTTGAATCTTCCTGAGGAAGGCACCTTGCTATCGATAGATGCCATCAGGGAAATTGCATCGCGAGCAGTGATGATCTTTCAGCAAGAACTGAAAGCTCCAAAAACTGACCCTATTCAATTCAAAAGTCCTGCCGCTATCCCAAACCTAACCACCCGCGAACAGGAGGTGCTTTCGATGATGGCACAGGGGCGCACCAACGCCGAGATCGCGGAGGAGATGTACATCAGTTTGCGTACGATCACGACGCATGCATCCAATATCTTCGCCAAGCTGGAGGTCAAGAACCGATCGTCGGCAGTTGCTGTGGCACAGCAAGCGGGATTACTCTCGAACGCATAACCAGACCTATTGGCGGAAACCCGGTTCGATGCTACAAAGAATCAGTTGGATTCGTTTCCAGCCACCCGAATAACCGAACATCTTTTCCTATCCCGAGGGTTCCCGCCGATGTCAGGCACCGTTCCCGTCGCTCCGTCGAAGCTGCCAGCCGTTTCCTGGGTCATCGTTCTGGCGATTCTCGGTGCCGCGATGTCCTCCGCCGAGATTCTCTCTGGTAGCATGATGCCGCTCATGGCCAAGGGGCTGAACACCTCGGAGGGAATGATCGGTCAGGCTGTGACTGCCACCGCCATTGTCGCGATTATCACCAGTCTCTCCATCGGTCGCATCTCCGGCAATCACGATCGTCGTAAGCTGCTCATCGTACTCACCATGTTCCTCATCACCTCGAATATCGGGGTGATGCTCGCACCGAATGTGTGGGTGATGCTCGGCGCGAGACTCTTTCTGGGAGCGGCGATCGGCATCATTTGGGGACTCCTCCCCGCCATCGTGCTGCGTTTGGCTCCTCCCGGTCAGTTTGCCCGAAGTTTTGCGATGGTGGTCACCGGCGTGTCTGTCGCGGGAGTGCTTGGCGCGCCGCTCGCAGCATTCGTTGGAGCAGCAGTGAGTTGGCGAGTGGTGTATCTCGGTGCCACTGTACTGGCTGTACTGGCACTGGTGATGTTGATCGTATCTTTTCCGCCGCTCCCCGCCCATCCCGGCACACTCCAGCGAGATGTTCGCGGCACAATCGGACTCCCAGGTATGATCACCAGCATGATCGGCATCATGTTCATCTTTGGCGGTGCGCAAACATTCTTTGGATACATGGTGCCATTTCTCGAGGAAGTCACGGGTTTCAACGCGTCCATGGTGTCGATCACACTGCTGCTCACAGGCGTGAGCGGGTTGGTCTCCACGCTACTTGCCCCGCGAACATTGGCCAGAGATATCCGTGGCGTACTGGTAGGCGCATCCCTGCTGATGGCCATCATGTTGGGATCACTGCAGATTGCAGGGCATTTCATCGTCCCTACCGTCGTGATTCTGATGATCTGGACCTTCGGACGCTCGCACAACGGCGTGGGCGCCAACGCGTGGATTGCTCACACCTTCCCGGAACACGTTGAGGGCGCAGGCGGTGTACTGGTAGCGGTGATTCAGGGATCGATGATGCTGGGAGCGATTCTGGGCGGGGTGCTCATCGATAGCGCCGGTGCCAAGGCACCACCTGCAGCGGCCGCAGTGATTCTGGCCGCTGGAGCTATCTATGGAATCC
>JAFAEA010000322.1 GCA_023424355.1 Chloroflexota bacterium
CTCGCAATCGCCGGTGTGTGTGTCGTTATCTCAAGCAGGATCTTCAAATGGGAGTAACGCCGAAAAGGCAAAATCGCATCGCCAGGGGTGGTCTCGGAGAGGCCGCCCTTGATGGCGATAACATGTATGCGACCTGGTACCGTCGATTCATCCTGCTTTTCGGCATTCTCTGCTTGATCGTAATAGGTGCCTCCTGGTTCAATTCCGATCTTTCCTTGTCCCAACAGATCATTATCACCGCAACTGGACTCGGACTGATGGCGTGGTTCTGGTTCATTGGTCAGTGGCATCGCGTCGGCAGCGATCTGCATGCGGTGATCTACCTGTTGGGCAATATCGTTGGCGTGATGATTCTCATTCGAACATGGGATGGCTCTGCACTTCTCCTTTTCGCAGCCTACTGGTTCGGATTCGCCTATCTCAACTCCCAGTTCGCGATTGTGTATGCCTTTCTGCTCACTCTCGGCTCGCAATGGGCATTTGGCACATTCGGTACGAGCATTGGCTTGAATATCGAGACATTCGTAAGTTTGGTGCTGCTCATCATTCTGCTCGGATTTTCGTGGATGATGGCGCGGTACATCGAATCGTTCCAGAGTGAGGCGGAACTCAATCGACACCTGCTGGCCGAACTCAAGGCGGCTCAGGCATCCCTCATCGAACGCGAGCGCGATGCCGGTATCGAGCAGGAACGTCGACGCATGGCTGGTGAGATTCACGATACGATCGCGCAACACTTTGCCAGCGTCATTACAAATCTCCGCGCTGCCAGAGAACTTGAGACGCGCGATCATGCGCAGATGGAGCAGCATGTCGACCTCGCCTTCTCCGCCGCCCAGCAAGGACTCACAGATTCCAGGGCGATGCTCGCCACCATGCAGCCCGATGTTCTCCACGGGAGGTCGCTCACGGACGTGCTCAGCAGCATCGTGAACGAGTGGTCGAGCCATCCGGACATCAACGTGCAAATGAGCATTGATGGTACTCCAGCGCAATTGAGTCGCGCGCAGGAATCTCTCCTTGTACGTGCTACTCAGGAAGCACTGAGGAACATCGACAAGCACGCCAAAGCAAGCCAGGTTGATGTGCGCGTGAGTTGGCTTGAGGACGAAGTGCTGCTGGACATTACTGATAACGGTATTGGTTTCGAGCCCGGGAAGGTAGAAGCCGGCAAGAATGGTTTCCAGCTCGGACTCTCAACCATGGAATCTCGTGTCGACGCTGCTGGCGGCACGTTTGCTCTCGAATCCACCCCTGGCGATGGTGTCTCCATCACCATTTCGTTCCCAACTGGAGGTAATTCATGACAATCCGTGTGCTGTTGGTCGATGACCATCCGATTGTTCGTGCCGGAATCGCCGGCATGTTGGGTCAAAACGATGAGATTGAGGTGGTCGGCGAAGCGGCCAACGGCCAGGAAGCATTGAATATCCTCGATCGCCTCCAACCCGAGGTGCTGTTAGTCGATCTGCGAATGCCCGTGATGGACGGTCCGGCGCTCATCAAGACTCTACGGGATTCCGGGAACAGCATCGGCATTCTGGTGCTTACCACGTACGACACCGATGCCGATATCCTGCGAGCCACCGAAGCTGGCGCAAATGGATACCTGCTGAAAGACACGTCACTCGAGGATTTGGTGCGGGCAATCCGCGCAACGAAGAATGGCGAATCGTGGTTGGCACCATCCGTGGCAGCTCAGGTGATGAAATCGCTTCGGGGCGACGAGTTTGAAAAGCTAAGCTCGCGCGAACTCGAAGTACTTCAATTGGTAGCCAGTGGGAACTCCAACAAGGAGATCGCCAACGCCTTGCACGTGAGCCCGGCCACAGTGAAAACGCACCTCATTCATATCTTCCGCAAGTTGGATGTGAATGACAGGACGGCGGCGGTGACCGTTGCTCTTGATAGAGGAATTCTCAATCGCGGCTAGAGATCGAAGACACCCCAGCAAAGATGATTGCGCTGCTGCTGATCATCCAGCACCAGATCACGGATATCACGGGGCAGCCGCTGGCGTTGCCAGGCGCATTCGGCGCGACCAGCCGCGGGAGCATCTGCCTCCGGGACGGAGGCCATCACGGCCTTGATTGCGTAGGCTGCTGCTCCAAGATCATGAGCGGCGACGTGTGCGACACATGCCGCCTGACCGGCAGCATATGCAGCGAATCTGGCGGATCCAGTCAGAGGTCTGGCGGCAGCCATGGAGTGGCCGCACGCGGCACGGGCATCCATCATCTTGCACTCACCGCGAACCCAATTTCGAATGGAATCGATGGCGACCTGAGGCCGGTCATCGTTGGGACACTCCGCTGTGAAGAGTGGGAGGACATGCTCGGCAACTTCCGCCGACCAAAGCGCGATGAGCCGGTGGCGTTCATCGGTCAGCGATCCGCCACGACGAATGGTGACCAGCCGCTGATCGGGCACTGGTGGAAGAATCATGCCTAGGGAACCAGGCTCCAGTGATCCGGCAGGATGTAGCTGTACATGCGCTCCTGCGGATGCCCACCTTCCCAATACCGGCCCTCACCTTCGCGCTGAAGGTCATCCCAACTGTTGTGCACCTGAATGATGCGGTGCTCCTTGAGATTGAACACGATGAGT
This sequence comes from Chloroflexota bacterium, assembly GCA_023424355.1. Classification (GTDB taxonomy): domain Bacteria; phylum Chloroflexota; class Chloroflexia; order Thermomicrobiales; family UBA6265; genus UBA6265. Next base: position 2,608 of record JAFAEA010000322.1, read on the forward strand.
CCGAGACTGCCTGGCTGCAGACTGCGAGCCCG
>JAFAEA010000392.1 GCA_023424355.1 Chloroflexota bacterium
TCCATTTGGCAGGGGTGATATCTACTTCACCGGTGGAATATTGAAGTTGCGGTTGAACACATTGTTCGGATCGTACTGGGTCTTCAGCCGTTGAATCCGCTCGTATGTCGGGGTCGGATAGATCTCACGTACTGTGCGCTCGCTCGTATCAGTCTCAAGATTCAAATAGTTTCCGGTGACATGCTTGCGGAAATTCTGCCAGGCAGGATCGAGATTCCGGAGATCCGGATAGAGCTCGAAGGCACTGAACAACACTTCCTGCGTGCGATGCGGGTACGATGTAGCGTCAGTTGGCATATCGTTGACAGCGCCGCCCACATGGCGGAAGTTCGCCCATGCCACGCGACCATTACGGATCACCTGATCAATGCCATCGATCGTCTCTTCGTTAAGTGTCTCCAGAAGTCCGGAGTGACCACGCAACGTCTGTTGCCCTGTATGAGCCTGGTCCATCGGCGCCATCACGGCCGAGTAGGGCACCAATTGGGCGCCCTGTTGCAGGACCGGGGCGATATCGAGCATCGGCGTGAATTCCTGCACCGCGCGCTCGGCATCGTCGTTCGCCCACACTACCAGTGCCTGAGCAGTGGCATCCGATCCTCGGCGACGAGGGGAGTAGTAAAGGAATGCCTGCAGCTCACGCGGAGCCTGCCGCATGAATGCCCCCCAATTGGTGAGGAACGCCTTGAGATCGGTGGCATCGTACACGAACTGGCCAATCACCACCTCGTTTACCGGTAACGCCTTCATTTCGATGTGCGTGACCACACCGAGGTTACCGCCAGCACCCCGGATTCCCCAGAACAGCTCCGGATTCTCAGTGAGGCTGGTGCGATGCAATGTGCCATCGGCTGTTACGATCTCGGCGGCAGTAAGGTTATCGATGGTGAGACCATACTTGCGCGCCATCAAGCCGATGCCTCCTGCGGTGACGATACCACCGACTCCGACATCGCTGGCATCACCGCTGGTCATCGCCATCCCGTGCGGACCAAGCGCCTCAGCCACCATGCCCCAGGTAGCGCCAGTGCCAACGCGGACGATTCCCTCGGTGTCATCGAGAATCGTGATGTCATTGATGCGGCTGACATCGAGAATGATTCCGCCATCGTTGGTGCTCAGTCCATTACTACCATGGCTTCCTGCGCGGATGCTGAGCGGCACAGGCTGCTTTTGCACATACTCCAGTGCTTCTGCCACCTGATTGGCTGAGGCGGTCATCAACACCAGCCCCGGAGAGCCTTCCTTCATGTAGGTGCTACGGACACGATCATATCCTGGTTGATCCGGCGCCACCGATGCTTTTTGTAAAGATTGCGGGATGGAGCCGTAGTCGATTTCGTCGTTGCGGGTGGCATTGCTGGTGGAGATGAGACTGCCGATCGATGGTCGCTGCGTTCGCTCGGGTGCCGGCTGCCCTCGATGTTCGGCTACGAGTTCTCGCACCATCGGTGCGACTTCTTCACCAAAGGCCTGAATATCGTTGGGGTCACCCGTGGCGAGGAGGAACGTGCTGACTCCATCGCGGATGGCGAGTTCGGCCAACTGCTCCGCCCATGTGGCCGGGGTGCCCTTGAGGAACCCGCGATCACTGCGCAGGAACGACCCCTGGATGTTGAACAGTCGGCGGATATCCTCCGGCGATCGCCCGGCAGAAACGGCTGCATCGTCAATACGGGCATTGCCATCGGCGAACTCGCTGATCTCCATGTAGCCCATGCTTGGCAACCAGGCATCGCCTTTTTCGCCGACGAGCTTTAACATCTTCGGCTTGTAGGCTCCCAACCAGATCGGAGTTTCCCCGGGATGCTCAGGTCCGCGGGTCATGCCTTTCACCGAGTAGTAATCGCCATTGAAGCGGATTCCGCCTCGGTTCGACGTATTGAGCACCTCGCGGATGAGATCGATGGCTTCGCTCAATTGTGCGATCGCTTCGCCAGGAGTGCGCTTTTCGCCACCCATCGCCACAATTGGATCCCAAAACGCACCGGCACCGAGTGCGAGTTCGAATCGGCCATTGCTGAGAAGATTCATACTCGCCGCCTGCCGAGCCAGCATTGCTGGCGGACGCAAGGGGATGTTCAAGACATTCGGGGCAACCTTGATTTCGTTGGTCTGCCCGAGAATCCAGGTCATCAGCGTCATCGCATCTACGAAGGTGTTGTTGTATGGATGATCCTGAAAAGTGACGTAATCCATGCCCGCCTGTTCGCTGATCTGCGCGAGGGCGATTACCGCCTTTGCCTGCTGAGCGACCGGGACGAGGTTGATTCCGAATTGTATGTCGTGTCCGTAATCTGGCATTTCACCATCCTGATTGTTTAGTCCTATACTTACATCGGGTAAGTATATCATGACTGCTTCAGAACGTGATTAATACCTGGCGATTCGGGTGTGATAGGCAAGGGTGAGAATGGCCGAGCCCCAGATATACGCCCACACCCAGCCTGGCATGGCCTGAACAGTCCATTTGCGGTTGCCACGGAATTCCCATGCGATTACCTGCACCACCGCGCTCACCGGCCATACCCAGTACCATGGGTGGCTGTTCACCGGCAGGAAGCTCATGACAAGGAAGAACGCCATCCATGCGTAGAGCAGGTGACCGGTCCACCACGGAATGCCTTCGGGAAGCAGATCATCCTCGGCCGGATCGGCAGAAACGTGATCATCTTTCCAGAGCTTGATTCCCAGCCAGACAACGATGGCGACGAAAATGGCGGAACTGCCAAACTGAAGCACATCGCGGGAAATCTCATTGAAGCGCCAACCGGCATTGCCACCGAAAATTCCACGGATGATGCCGCTGATCGATCGCCACAACGGATGTGTGTAGAGTCGGCTTGGCTCGCGAACCATCTCCTCGATGGTATGGGGACCATCCCAATAGGGCAGGAAACTGACGATGATCACGGCGAGGATTGCGATGCCATCTAGAATCCATTTACCGAAGATGTTCCACATCCAGTTGGGCTTTTTGCGATCCACGATTCGCAGGATTCCCAACACGCCAAAGAGCGGAAGCGTAATGAATTTCACCATGACGCTAAACGCCACGAGAATAAGACCTGCACGTAGCGCTGCGAGTCCACCCCAAACCACGATCATGAGTCCGAGCGTGGCAATAAGCACGGTGTGGGGATCGTTGTGAACTTGCCCCGTGCTTTCCAGAATCATGTTTGGTTGCCAGGCAACAAGCATGGCGCTGGCCAGCGCAAGTTTGGAGTTGCCTCCCGAGATTCGCTTCGTGAAGACATAAATGAGCCCCACCAACGCGAAGGCGGCGACACCAGAGAATGCCTTTTGCCTAAGTGTGGAGATCACCGCATCGTTGCCGGAAATGGCGATCAACGCGGCATTGTAGTTCACCCACTGCGGACCATAAACCGTGCCGATATCCACCCAGAAAATGAATGGATAGAGCGGACTATTCGGCAGATCGCTCATGAAATGAACATAGGGGTTCAAGCCACGATTGACGAAATCGCCGACGCCCGAATAGAAGAAGACATCCGAGTTGCTTGGCACCATGAGGAAGAACTGGATGACGTGGGCACCGATCGGTCCCAATAGCCACATCCAGGAACGGTTGCCTGGTCGGCGCATGACGGCAACGAACACGCCGGCTTGTGCGATGAAGCCGAGGATCATGCTGAGCCGGAATCCCCAGGTAATAAGTCCCTTGGGGAGTTCAAACTGCGGGATTACCGGCTGGAGCCAGTTTTGCCACAGCACCACGCGCTCCAGTGCGCCCCAGTTCTCCACGATATTCATGGTGCCGTGGATCGTATTTGTGGGCATGCCCAGCAGGAAGAAGCACATGCCGATGCTGCTGAGCCAAATGAGCGCGGTCAGTTGCCAAATTGAGAGGGTGCCGAGTCGGTCAGCAATGGAGATGCCAGTCCGGCGCCACCAGCCGAACTCCTGCGGAATCGTTTGATCGGTCACGATTCACCACCCTTCGCCGATTGCCGAAGCTCAAACAGCACCCGAATAGCATCGAGCGGGGTCATGCTCTCCACATCCATCTCGCGAATCTGCTCAACCACCGGGTTCGGTGCATCGAAGAAGGTGAGCTGCATTTGTGGCGCGGTGGAAGGCACCGGAGCCTGCATCGCGGTGCGACGAGTGCCATGGTCCTGCTGTTCCAGATCGGCCAGAATCTCTTCGGCACGACGCGTGACACCCTTCGGCATGCCGGCGAGCTTCGCTACATGGATACCGTAGCTCTTATCGGCATTGCCCGGAACTACCTTGCGCAGGAACACCACGCGATCGCCATCCTCCAGCACATCCATACGGCTGCAGGAGACTCGTGGCAACAACTCGGCAAGCTCGGTCATTTCGTGATAGTGCGTGGCAAAGAGCGTCTTGCAGCCAAGACCCGGGGAGTTGTGGATGTACTCCACTATCGCGCGGGCGATAGCGAGTCCGTCATAGGTGCTCGTGCCGCGTCCGATTTCATCTAGTACCACCAGGCTGCGATCGGTGGCGTGATGGAGGATATTCGCCATTTCGGTCATCTCCACCATGAAAGTGCTCTGGCCACCAGCGATATCATCCTGCGCGCCGATGCGGGTGAAAATACGATCGACGATACCGATTTCTGCAGCGGACGCGGGTACATAGCTGCCGATTTGAGCCATCAGTGTGATAAGCGCGACCTGACGTAGCCAGCTGGATTTACCGGCCATGTTCGGACCGGTGAGAATCACGATTTGCTCGGATCCCGTATCGAGGCTGGCATCGTTGGCGATGTATTCTCCGCGAGGCAGGGTGGATTCCAGCACAGGGTGCCGGCCATCCGTAATCCGGATTTGATCGTCATCAGAGAGCACAGGTCGGACGTAGTTGTTGTCGATCGCGACTTCGGCCAGCGCTGCTCCGACATCGAGTCCGGCGATGACTTCGGCCGCCGCCAGCAATTGCGTGGAGCGATCGCCAAGAATTTTTAGCAGCTTGCGAAATTCCTCGGCCTCAAGATCATTGAGCGTGTCCTCCGCCGTAAGCACGAGGGTCTCGTACTCCTTCAACTGCGGCGTGAAGTAGCGTGTGGCATTGGCAAGCGTCTGCTTGGGGATATATTCCTCCGGCAGCGCTGAACCTTCCTCACCGGAGGCGAGGCGATCCTTCTCGGCATTGGCGAGCGCCGCCGCAGTGATTTCCAGGTAATACCCGAAGACCTTGTTGTAGCCGACCTTGAGTGTTTTGAGACCGGTTTTCTCGCGCTCGGTACGTTCGAGATTGGCGATCCACTCGCGCGCTTCGCGAGCGCGACTACGGTGGCCATCGAGTTCACTGGCGAATCCGCTCTGAAAAACCTGGCCCTTTCCGAGCACCGCCGGTGGTTCCTCGACCAATGCGCGCTTCAGTAGCGCCGCGGTTTGGGAGAGATCAGGCAGCTTCGGTGAGCCGGGTATGTCTGCAATTAGAGGCTCGATTTCCGGCAGCACCTCAAGCGCTCCGCGAAGTTGCGCCAGTTCTCGAGGCTGGGCAATGCGAGTCACCACGCGATTGGTGAGACGTTCGATATCGCCGATCTTCCGCAGGGTTTCACGAATACTCGCGCGCTCGGATGTGTGTTCTACAAACCACGCAACTACATCCAGGCGTTGATTAAGATCATCGACGTCCAGCAGTGGCTGACCGATGCGTTGACGCAGAAGTCGGCCGCCCATTGGCGTCTTGGTCTGATCCAGCACGGCGATGAGGCTGAGAGACGAATCACCGCGCGCACTCTCTGCAATTTCGAGATTCTTACGCGTCTGCGCATCCAACGTCATAAAGCCGGTAGTGGAGTAGGTGCGCAAATCGGTGATCTGCTGGAGGCCACTGAGCTGAGTGTCCTCCAGATACTGCAGCAATCCACCAGCCGCGCGAATCGCGAACGGCTTGCCGGTGAGTCCGAATCCATCCAGCGATTCGGCTTCGAAGTGTCGCAGCAGCGCGCGCTCGG
>JAFAEA010000003.1 GCA_023424355.1 Chloroflexota bacterium
GCCGAAGGCGGCCGAACACCGTGAGCAGCGAAGCGTGCCCTTATGTGCGGGTATCATGGGCCCGACTCCGCGTACGCCTGCCCTTATGCACGGGTTCCAGAAGCTACTTGTAAATCTTGCCGCCGACTCCGGTCTTGCGGTTGACCTCAGCCATCTTGGCTTCAGCCTTCACCGCTGCCTTCTGGCGACCAATCTCGAGCAGACGAGCGACTTCGTCCGGATTCGCCTTGTACTCGGCCAGTTTCTCGCGGATCGGCTTCAGGCCCTCAGCGATCAGCTCGGTGAGTTCCGCCTTGAACGGTCCGTATCCCTTGCCATCGAAATGCTGCTCCACCTCGGCCATGCTCATGTTGGAGAGCAGGCTGTAAATGGACATCAGATTGGTAACCGCCGGCTTGTCCGCGCTGGCTACCACACGGGCATCGGAATCGGTGACCGCCTTCTTGATCTTGCGCTTGATCACATCTGGCTCGTCGCTGAGGGCGATGTATGCATTCGCATTCGCATCGCTTTTGCTCATCTTCTTGGTCGGCTCCTGCAGGCTCATGATGCGGGCGCCAACTTCCTTGATATCGGCCTTCGGCACCACGAATGTCTCGCCATACCGAGCATTGAACCGATTGGCGATATCGCGGGTGAGCTCCACATGCTGCCGCTGATCGTCGCCTACCGGCACGAGTTCCGAATCGTACAGGATGATATCGGCCGCCATGAGAATGGGGTAGAAGAAGATGGAGCTGTTGATGGCTTCATCGCTCTTGCCGGATGACTTGTCCTTGAACTGGGTCATGCGGGTGAGCTCGCCGTATTGGGTCACGGTGCTGAGCGTCCAGGTGAGCTCGGCGTGCTGCGGCACATCGGATTGCACGAACAGCGGCGCCTTCTCCGGATTCATACCGGCAGCGAACAGCGTGGCGGCGAGCTGATGAATGGCCTCACGCATCTCATCCGGATCGGAGAGGGTACCCATGGCGTGGAGATCGACGATGCAGAAGAGATTGTCGAAATCGTCCTGCTGCGCCACCCAGTTACGGATTGCGCCAAGATAGTTGCCGATTGTTGCCACACCAGATGGCTGAATACCGCTAAATACGCGTGGTTTGCGAGTGCTTTCTGAAGTCATGTGGTTGCCAGATCCCTTGCCATTTGGCCCTGCCAGCGAACGTTATTTCCGCAGGCTAGCATAGCAGGAATCGGGGTAAATCCGAAAATGCTGATCCTAGTGTTCCAGGGGGTTCGGGCCATTCGTGGGCCGGCAAGAGATCGCGGAGCGGGGCGGATTTGTGCATGCCCAGAATCACGTCCGTATCCAGATTGGTGGGATCCATTTGCCGCATGAACTCCCGACATCTTCCACACGGAGGCAGCACATAGAGCTTGCCACCGCGTTCATCGCGCCACACAGCCACGATTCGGGAGATCTGGTATTCACCAGCCGTCACCATCGCGGCGATGGCGGCGTGTTCGGCACAGAAGCCCGTACCGGATCCGGTATCGATGCAAACTCCGCTGTGGAGTTGACCGGTTGCGGTTACGAGCGTGGAGGCCACATCGCCGAAAAGTCGCCCATCGGGAGTGGTGTAGGGGTTGAGAAATCTGGCAGCAAGATCAATTAGCTCTCTATTCGTCGGGAGAGCTGGTCCATCCGCCGCGGTTGCTAATCGCAGTCTTCGTCGTCGGTGAGCCAGGCTTTACCGAATTCACGCATGCTGGTGATGATCGGCATGAGCGCCTCGCCCTTCTCGGTGAGGTGATATTCCACTCGCGGTGGCACTTCCGCGAAGCACTCGCGCTGAATGATCTCGCTCTCTTCGAGGCGCTTTAGGCGTTCGCTGAGGGTCTTGGGGCTGATCCCCTTGAGGCTTCGTTCCAGTTCGCTAAAGCGGAGTGCACCCTTGCGAAGATCACGAATAATGAGGGGGGTCCACTTGTTGCTGATGATATCTGCCGTTTTCGCGACCGGACAGCCATATTCTTCGATTGGAGTGGTAGTAGCCATACTGCCTCTTTCGGCTATGCAAAATGCAATACTACCCAAATGATAGCATGCCTCAGAACAGGGATTCTTCGATAAGTGGGTGCAATCCTTCTGAAACCTGCGTTTGATCGACATCGGTAACGGGGAGTTCACCGTATACTTCAGATTGGAATTAGCAGCAGCGGTACCGGGAGACAATAGCTACACATGGTTCGGATATTTGCGTATGCCCTCGCGGCGATTGTGGCGGCTCTGGCCACCAGCACCATCTCGCAGGAATGGCTCTCCTACGATTCATCGCAAAGTGTGCTGCTCTTTGGTGCCGTGATGGGTGTAATCAACGCCTTCATCAAGCCGGCTGTCCGCTTCATCAGCATCCCGCTTACGTGCCTGACTTTCGGACTCTTCGCCCTGGTGGTGAACGCCTTGCTCTTTGCACTTGGCGCCGCGGTGGTGCCGGGTATCGAGATCAACAATTGGGGTGCCGTGGTCGGTGCCATCTTCTCCAGCCTCGCCGCAGGCCTCATGTTCTCGGTGTTCGATGAGTAACGCTCGCGATAACTACCTGCCCACAACCACACGCCGGGTCTTCGATGCACCGTGCGTGCTTGGTGTCATCAGCGATACCCACATCTACGCCGGCAGTCGCCGCCAAATCGACGATGGCGTGAAGCGACTTTTCGCGCGTGCGGGAGTGAATCTCATCGTCCATCTTGGCGATGCAAACACAAAGGATGTGCTGGATGAGCTCGCCGAACTCGCGCCACTGATCGCGGTGGTGGGCAATAACGACGAGGAAGACCTGCAATACACCCTGCCGCAAACTACCCGCTTTACCGTGGGCGAGAAGAGCTTCGCCGCCATTCATGGGCACGGCGGACGCTCAGCGAAAGATGTTGCCATCGAGCGCTGGGCCGGCAAGGTAGATGTGGTGCTCTTTGGCCACAGCCATCTGCCGTTGATCGAGAAGGAGCAGGGATCAATCCTGTTCAATCCCGGCTCGCCGACAGACCGCCGCTGGCATCCGCATTTCGGTGTGGGCATCATCACCGTTGACGAAAACGGCATTCAGCCCGATCTTGTACTTTTCGGGCAGCCCGATCATTTGGATTCAATCCAGTTCAATCAGGGAGGAAAAGAGTAAATGGATCCACGACTTTCTGAGGGCCGTTGGCTGCGTATTCCTGGTCCAACCCCGCTTCATCCAAACGTTGTGAAGGCACTTGGTCACGAAATGGTGCCGCTGCGCGGTCAGGTGATTCAGGATTCCATGGCTCGCATTCAGCCGATTGCGAAAAAGGTCCACGGCACCGAAGAGGGCCACGTCCTTCTCTGGGCCGGAACCGGAACTGCCGGCTTCGAAGGCAGCATCGTGAACCTCACCAATCCGGGCGATAAGGTAGTCGTCACCTGCGCCGGCGATTTCGGTGAGCGCTACGCCAATGTCGCCGAGCGCTTCGGTCTGGATGTCAAACGCGTTCGCGTCGAGTGGGGCACGGCGGTGACTCCGGAGATTCTGGATACCGCCATCCAGGAGCATGGTGATGTGGTGGCCGTGATGATCACCCACAACGAAACCAGCACCGGTGTCACACAGGACATCGCCGCCCTTGCCGAAGTTGCCCACAAGCACGATGCGCTGGTTTGTGTCGATGCTGTGAGTGCTGCCGGTGCCCTGCCGATTGATATGGACAAGAACGGCCTCGATTGGGTGCTGAGCGGTGGCCAGAAGGCGTGGATGTGCCCTCCGGGCATCATGATCTCCGCATTGAGCCAGCGCGCCATCGAGCGCAGCAAGGTCAACACCGGCTTCCCCCGCATGATTTGGGATGTGCAGACCATGTACGAAGCCAGCCTCAAGAACATTCATCCCACCACACCAGCGGAATCGCTCGTGTTTGCCTTCGAGGCCGCACTGGTAGCGATGGAAGAAGAGGGGATCGATGAACTTTTCGCCCGCCACGTGCGTTTGGGCGAGTTCTTCCGCAGCGGTCTGGAGAAGCTCGGCGTGGAAATCGCCGCCAGCGATCCAGGCATTCGCAGCAACTCCGTCACCGCGTTCCATGCGCCAGGCGGCAGCGCCAGCGCATTCCAGGCGAAGGTCCGTGAGCAATCCGGCATCGAGCTGGCGGTTGGTCAGGCGAAGTGGGCCGATGTGGTCTGTCGCGTCGGCACCATGGGCTGGACCTACGAGCCAGAACTCGAAGCCACATTGGAAGCAATCGAAAAGGCGATGGCCTAGTGCAGGAGAAGGGGCGGATCAAACGATCCGCCCCCGGAAATCCCGCTGGCTATTGCTAATTGCCATCTCATTCTGTAATATTGGCAAATATGTACTCCCAGGTCGGGGGTCTATTGTTGTGACCGGAATTTGTGCACACCCGGGGCAGCCGTAGTAGTTCTCGTTTTTTAGGTAGGTTTATGGACGGAACAGACGTTCAAGAGCAGGATGCGCAGGTCACCGAGACCAATGATGTGAATCTCGATGAGCTCGATGGCGCAGCCCTCATGGAGGCTTTCCTCAGTGACCCATCCCATGGGTACAAGACCCTCAAGTATGGTGATGTGCTGGAAGGCACCATCATGCATGTCGATCGGGATGAGATTCTGGTGGATATCGGCTCCAAGGCCGAAGGCATTGTGCCTTCCAAGGAGTACTCGAGCCTTACATCAGAAGAGAAGGAAGCACTCCAGGTTGGCGATACTTTGCTCGTGTTCGTGGTCCAGGCCGAGAACAACGAGGGCCATCCGGTAGTCAGCATCGACCGCGCCAAGCAGGAAAAGAGCTGGCGCAAACTGCAGGAAATCCACGAGGCCAACGATGTTATCGAGGCCGAGGTTGTCAACTACAACAAGGGTGGCCTGCTGGTGAATCTCGACGGCGTGCGCGGCTTTGTGCCGGCAAGCCAGGTGAGCGAGATTCGCGGTGGCGATGAATCCAGCAAGCAGGCCGATATGGCCCGCCTCATTGGCACCAAGCTGCCACTGAAGGTCATCGAAATCAACCGACACCGAAACCGACTCATCCTTTCGGAGCGCCAGGCTGTTCAGGAACGCCGCGACGCCATGAAGGAAAACCTCATCAAGGAACTCACCGAAGGTGAAGTCCGCACTGGTAAGGTCTCCTCCATCTGCGATTTCGGTGCCTTCGTGGACATCGGCGGTGCCGACGGACTGGTTCACCTCTCCGAGCTGAGCTGGAGCCGCGTGCGACATCCAAACGAACTGCTCAAGATCGGGCAGGAAGTTCAGGTGTACGTGCTTGGCATCAACCCGAACGAAAAGAAGATCGCTCTTTCCATCAAGCGCACCCAGGCCGAGCCATGGAGCCGTGTGGAGAACAGCTACGAAGTCGGACAGCTGGTACGCGGTACCGTGACCCAGCTCGCCAACTTCGGTGCATTCGCCCGCATTGAAGATGGTATCGAAGGTCTCATCCACGTTTCCGAACTGGCTGACGAGCGCATTCAGCATCCGAAGCAGGTGGTGCACGAAGGTCAGGATCTGATCCTCCGCATCATCCGCATCGATCCGCAGCGCCGCCGCATGGGTCTCTCCCTGCGCCGCGCCCTGGATACTCCGGATGAGGATCTCATTGCCGTATTCGGTGAGGGAATCGTCGAAGAGCGTGATGCGCTCAAGGCAACCCTCAATGCCGCCCTCGAAGCCGAAGGCCTGCTTGGCACCCGCCAGGACGAGCCGGAAGGCGAAGATGGCGAAGTTGCTGTCAATCCGGACGCCGCTGAAGTCGACGTCAAGGAAGCCGGCGAGGCCCAGGTTGCTGCGTTCGAAGAGCGCGCCGCCCGTGCCGAGAAGGCAGCTGGCAAGCGCCAGAGCCGCAGCCGCAAGAAGGACGAAACCGCCGATGAGGCGATTTCCCAGAACTTCGGCGATGAGAGTGGCATGAGCGCCATGGAGCTGGCCTTCGCCAAGCTCGGTGCCGATCTGCTCGAAGACGGCGACAGCGAAGAAGACTCCGAAGAGAAGTAATCTTCACTGCAACATCGCACAGTTCAGCAGGGCCGGATGGATCAAACCCATCCGGCCCTGTTGCTGTTTTCACTGTTCCCCGTTCATCTCGATATCGAATCGACAAAGTTTGGATGATTATCGAAACGTGAAGTCCGACCTTGACGGTAGGTATCCAAAGTGTAGTATTGAGACAGGGACCCGCAAACTCCGGGTCTTTTGCCAACGGTGGATGCCGAAATACACGCAATGATGTAGCATCGGTTTTCACAATCTTGCCAACAACGGGTAGGATTATAGATACCAACTGCAGACAAACGGAACGGAGATCGTTCGTGATGCGTTGGATAGGCATCGCGGCAGTATGCACAGGGCCTGTATGGTTTACAGGACAGAACTAGATGGGAGAGCCGCATGGCAGAGCAATTCGAGAAGTTCACGGATCGCGCTCGCAAGGTCCTCACGCTCGCCCAGGAAGAAGCACAGAGGTTCAATCACAACTACATTGGAACCGAACATCTGCTTCTCGGGCTTGTGCGTGAAAACGACGGCGTTGCTGCGAAAGTACTCGCGAACATGGGCGTGCAGCTCAGCAAGGTTCGTTCGGCAGTAGAGTTTATTATCGGTCGCGGCGAGAGCATGGTCACCAGCGATCTCGGGCTTACACCCCGGGCAAAGAAGGTGCTGGAACTTGCTATCGATGAAGCACGCCGCCTCAATCATCATTACATTGGAACAGAACACTTGCTCCTTGGCCTCGTTCGCGAGGGTGAGGGCATTGCCGCCGGTGTGCTCGAAAGCCTCGGCGTAAATCTGGAACGCGTGCGCACGCAAGTGATGCAGATCGTGAGCCAGGCTCCACCGCAGCCAATCGGTGCGGGAGCCAGTGGTTCTCCGACTCGCTCCAGCCGTGAGCAGGGACAGAGCAAGACTCCGTTCCTGGATTCGATGGGATTCGATCTCACCGAAGCCGCTCGCACCAATCGGCTTGGTCCATTAGTAGGCCGCAGCGTGGAAATCGATCGCGTTATGCAGATACTTTCCCGCCGCACCAAGAACAATCCGGCGCTCATCGGCGAACCGGGTGTTGGTAAGACCGCCATTGTGGAAGGCCTCGCCCAGCGCATCATCAATGGTGATGTGCCGGAACAACTGCAGAACAAGCGACTCGTTGCCCTCGATATCGGCGCACTCGTTGCCGGTACCAAGTACCGCGGTGAGTTCGAAGAGCGTCTCAAGAAGATCGTTAATGAGGTCAAGGAGACCCGGGCGATTCTCTTCATCGATGAGCTCCACACCCTCGTTGGTGCTGGTGCGGCCGAGGGCGCGGTCGATGCCGCGAACATCCTGAAGCCGGCATTGGCTCGTGGCGAGATGCAAACCATCGGCGCCACCACGCTGGATGAATATCGCAAGTACATCGAACGCGATGCCGCTCTCGAGCGTCGCTTCCAGCCAGTTCAGGTGGATGAACCATCCATCGAGGATACGGTTGAGATTCTGCGCGGAGTCCGCTCGCTGTATGAAGAGCACCACAAGCTGCAGATTTCGGATGAGGCACTCAATGCTGCCGCCAGTTTGGCTGCGCGTTACGTGACCGATCGATTCATGCCAGACAAGGCAATCGACCTGATCGACGAGGCAGCGAGTCGCGTGCGCATGCAGCGCTCGGCCACACCAGGTGTCATTAAGGAATCGATGTCCTCACTCCTCGAGTTGCAGAAGGATCTCGAAGAAGCGGTGAATGCCCGCGAGTTCGAGGCTGCAGCCGAGCTGCGAGACAAGGAGCGACGTCTCCGGGATCGCATCGAAAAGGAACAGCGCGAACGCAAGGAAGCCCAGGAAGCCGAAACCGTTTACGTCACCGAAGAAGATGTGGCCGAAGTGGTTTCGATGTGGACCGGTATTCCGATGATGCGTATCGCCGGCGAAGAGAGCGAGCGACTTCTCAACATGGAGAACGAGCTCAGCGAGAAGATCGTTGGCCAGGGCGAAGCGGTCACCACCATCGCCAAGGCGGTGCGACGTGCACGTGCTGGTATCAAGGATCCTCGCCGACCAATCGGTTCGTTCATCTTCCTTGGCCCCACCGGTGTTGGTAAGAGTTATCTTGCCCGCATGTTGGCTGAGTTCATCTTCGGTAGCGAGGATCACCTCATCAAGATCGATATGAGCGAGTTCATGGAGCGCCACGCAGTCGCCCGACTCGTTGGTGCCCCTCCAGGCTATGTCGGTTACGAAGAGGGTGGTCAACTCACCGAGGCAGTTCGCCGCAAGCCGTACTCCGTGATTCTGCTCGATGAGATCGAAAAGGCTCACCCGGAAGCATTCAACATGCTGTTGCAGATCATGGAAGATGGATCGCTGGCCGATGCGAAGGGACGCCGGGTCGATTTCCGTAACACCATCATCATCATGACCAGCAATATCGGCGCTGAGGAAATCAGCAAGGATATGACTCTTGGATTCGTGTCCCGCGAGGATGAGGAGTCCGAAGCCACCCGCGAACATACTTTGATGCACGACAAGGTGATGCAGCGTCTGAAGCAAACCTTCCGACCGGAATTCCTCAACCGCATTGATGCCAGCGTGGTATTCCAGAGCCTCACCAAGCCAGAGATTCGCCAGATCGTCGATCTCGAGATGGAGCGCGTTCGCCTCCAGCTCAAGGAGCACGATATCGAACTGGAAATCACCGTCGATGCGAAGGATCTCATCGGCAAGGAAGGGTACGATCATACCTATGGTGCTCGTCCGCTCCGCCGCGTTATCCAGAACAAGGTCGAGGATCCGCTTGCCGAAGGCATGCTGGAGCAACGCTTCATGCAGGGCAGCACTGTGAAGATCGATGCCGATGGTGATGAGATCACCCTCAGCTCGGTTGAACATCCGGCCGAAAGCGAAGAGCTTGTCACGGTATAACACCGTGTGACCGGAATCGATTGAACCAGAATGCACGAGCTGCGCGGAAATTTCTCCGCGCCGCTCGCTTCTACGAGAAATGTGAATGGCCAAGAAGCGTACAACCTGGATTTGTCAGCAATGCGGTGCCAGCAGTCCCGCCTTTCTGGGACGATGCCCCGGCTGCGGCGAGTGGAACACGATGGT
>JAFAEA010000019.1 GCA_023424355.1 Chloroflexota bacterium
AGATTGTGAGAATCAGCAGAACGGTGATGGGTATGAACACCAATTGCCAGTGATCGGATACGCTCACAAGCAATCCAGAGAAGAATCGACCGCTGAAGCCGCCAAATGCGGCACCCGCAAGGTAGACGGTATTTATGCGAACCGCGATTTGGGCGGGGAACTCTTCGGCCATATAGGCCACGGTCACAGCCGAGACGAACGGGATCCCGATACCCTGAATCGCGCGCAGCACCAGCAACAGCGGGAACGGTGGCGAAAGTGAGCAGAGCACCGTGGCGACGATCATCAGTGCCAGTGTGTAGAGAATGATGCGCTTGCGTCCAAGGTGATCTGAGATTGCACCGGCAATGGGAGCAACCATCGCTACGCCAAAGGTGGTGGCGCTGATGGTCCACGCGGCGGCGGCCGTGCTTACTCCAGCCCAATCGGCGATGTGACCGAGAATCGGCTGGGTAGTGTACAGGTTGAGAAGAACCACGACACCCAGCAGAAACACCGCGATCCAGACACCTGGTCCCGTCGCAGTGTTGGGTTGTGATGATGCATGAGTATTTGCCGCCATGGAGTCAGTATGGCGGCAAATCTGGGAATCGCCTATGCCTGCCGCAAGGTGACCTGAACTGGCCCGAGCTCCTGCTGGAAGCTGGTGATCGTTTCCGGCACGCGGAACTCCGGCATCGCGAAGAACCGTTGGTACTCAGCGAGCGTTGTGGACGATGCGACCTGATCGAGGAGTTCGGCACCGCTCTCACTAACCGTGTCTTCGTCCATACCCCAGACATCCCAAAGGATCATTTCGTGGCTGTTCAACGCAGCCAGATCGAGGATGGTGTTGTGCCAAAGATATGGCACGCCGCGCAGATTCGCCTCGTCGATATCCGGGTGTACGACGAACGTCTCGGCGTCGCGAGAACCATCGCGCGTATCGCGCCAGGCATCGAAGCCGCTGAGGAAGATTTCGCGCGAGATATCCAGCGGATCCACCAGCGTGCCATCGGCGAGATTCCAGGAATCGCGCAACTCGGGATCGACGAGTCGCCAACGCTGTTCGCTCTCATCCCAAATCTCGGCGATAGTGTGATCGATCCACCAGCCTTCCATGAAGTAGCCAGAGAACCCTACCCGACTACGAGCGGCGAAGCCATGATGTCGCGCCAGTGAAACGAACAGCAGCGCCCAATCCCGACAGCAACCAACGATTCGATCCTTCGCCTCTCGGGTTTCACCAGGTGTGATCGCCTTGTACGACGCAGCGCACGCAAGCAGATCGGAGGCGTAGCGAAGGTTCACCTCGGAGATGCGATCCGGTGCGATGCCATTTTCGGCCCAATCGCCATCGCCACGGTAATGGAACAGCAATGGGGTGATGGCAGCTTTCATTGCCGGGATGGTGGGTTCCACGCCATCCCAAAGCTCGGAGAACTGCCCCGGATGAGTGAATACCGACTGCTGACGATAGAAATCGAGTTCGTTCATTTCATACTTCTCCTGTGATTTGGATGGGGATCGCCACATCGCACACGAGTGAATCGTGGGCAGCAGTGACGAACTCCTCCAGGTAGATTTCGCGAGGGGGTCCAGAAACGGTGTAGCCATTCGCGGCGATCCACTGGCGCAGCGCCTGATAGACCTGCAGAATCTGGGGAAATGCCACCTGGTGTTTCTGCAAGGTGATGAACGCCTGGGAGTGGCTCGCTTCGGTTCGGATTTCCTCTCCGATATCAGCATGGGGATCATCCGGGATCGAAACGCGAACTTCTACCGGTCCATCGCTATCGAAATCGACCGTACCGAAGAACACCACTGTCGGGTATCCCTTTGAGCCTCCCAGGTTTTCTGCCTGTTTCACAAGCTCGCTGGTGGCACTACCGATGAATGACGGCAACTCCGGACCGTGAACATGGCTCTTGCGAGCAATGAACGTCGACTGCGGAACTGTTCGCACGTCAATCTCGTAATCGCCAGAGCCGCCAGACTCCTCCCAGATGCCGCTGCGAATAAAGCGAAGCAAATCGCGACGCGCGCTGAATTGTGCCTCCTCCTCTTCCCACCAATCAGTCAACAGATCCGATCTCGTATCCGGATTCTGCAGAATCAATGAGATTCGCGCGAGTGGAACATCCAGTTTGCGTAGCAATGAAATCAGCCTCGCCGATGCCAGCTGCGATTCGCCATAGCAGCGATAGCCGCTGGTTGCATCGGTGCGCTCCGGTCGCAGCAGTCCCATCTCGTCGTAGAGGCGAAGAGCCTTGACGGAGAGCAACGATCTGCGCGCGAATGCGCTGATACTCATTTCATCGCTTCTCACCGAACCTCCTCCTGGCGGCACCGTTTGCCGCCGCTGGATGCACTATGGGGTCTCCCCAAGGGGGAGAGTCAAGCTTCGGTCTGGCGCGGACGGTACTGCAGCGCTTCGGCAACGTGTTGCGGCTGAACAGCATCGCTGGCGGCGAGATCGGCAATGGTGCGCGAAAGTTTCAACACCCGGTGATAGGCGCGTGCACTGAGGCTGAGCTGTCGAACAGCGGTGCGGATAAGTTGCTCGCCCTTGTCATCCAGCCGCGCGTACTGCTGCACTTCCTTTGGTCCCATATCGGCATTGGTTTGGTGACCCGTGTTCCGGTATCGCCTCGCCTGCACGGCCCTGGCCGCTTCGACCCGTTCCCTGATATCGGCCGAATGCTCACCTGCTCGCCGATCGGCAAGCTGCTCGTAATCGATACGCGGTACTTCGAGGTGGATATCGATTCGGTCCAATAACGGGCCGCTGATCTTCTTCTGATAGCGCTGAATCTGATGCTGACTGCAGCGGCATTCCCGCACAGGATCGCCATAGAATCCGCATGGACACGGATTCATGGCTGCTACCAGCGCCACATTTGCCGGAAAACTGATGGATCCGGATGCCCTCGCGATGGAGACCTTGTGATCCTCCAGCGGCTGACGGAGCACTTCCAGCGCTTGCACATTAAACTCGGGCAGTTCATCCAGAAACAGCACGCCCCGATGCGCCAGGCTCAACTCGCCGGGCCGAGGAATCGCTCCGCCTCCCACCAGGCCAACATGGCTCGTTGTGTGATGCGGCGCCCGAAATGGACGCTCTTTCACCAGAGGCGATTCCGGCGGGAGCAGCCCGCGAATGCTGTAAATGCGCGTGACTTCGAGCGATTCTTCCAGGCTCATCGCTGGCAGGATTCCCGGAAGGCTGCGGGCCAATAGCGTCTTGCCGGAGCCCGGAGGTCCACTCATGATCAGATTGTGGCCACCAGCGGCCGCGACTTCCATGCCTCGTTTGACGTGTTCCTGTCCCTTAATATCAGCGAAATCGATGAGTGAGGGATCATTGGGATAGGCGAACGCATCCACATCACTCTGCATCACCTGGATTTCGCTATCGCCCTGAAGATGATCGACCAGTTGTGTGAGAGTACTGACAGGATAGACGTCTACTCCATCGATCAACGACGCCTCGGGCGCGTCGATAGCAGGTACGAATGCGCGCTTGAGCCCCTTCTCGGCTGCCATCGACATCATGCTGATGATGCCCGGAGTGTGGCGCAATTCGCCATCGAGCGAGAGTTCGCCAACGATTAGCGCATCTTCCACATTCGCGAGAACCTGTCCGCTGGCAATGAGAATGCCAACAGCGATCGGTAGATCGTAAGTCGGGCCCGCCTTGCGAATATCGGCGGGTGCCAGATTGATAGTGATGCGGCCAGTCGGAATTTTTCCGCCGCTGTTGCGAATGGCAGAACGCACGCGCTCCCGACTCTCCTGCACAGCAGTATCCGGCAGACCTACGATTACCACTCCCGGCTGTCCCTCGGATCGGTCTACCTCAACCTCAATGAGGACACCATCCAACCCGACCACAGCACAACTGTTGACCTTGGTAAGCACGCGCGATCTCCTGCTATTTGTGGCCGATTCTGCGGCACATGGGTTTGGCTAATCTCAATGAACTGTAGCATTATATAGGAGGAACTTTGCAATGCTCGTTCGCAGCAAGTTCACCGTATTTCAGGAGCCAGGATGTCCGCTACTTATCCCAACACACCGAATCAATCCACCAACGGAGTCGCACGTGCCGTCAAAGGCGTTTCGCGTGCGTTGTTGCGGCATTGTCCGCTGTGTGGAAGTGGCGATATCTTCGAGAACTGGTTCACATTGAAAAAGCAGTGCCCTGGTTGCGGTTCCATATTCGAACCGGAAGATGGTTACATGCTGGGTTCCTACGTTGTGAACCTTGGTGTCACTGCCCTAATTGGTGTGCTCTTCGCGTTCAGCGTGGTGTTTGGCACCGATCTGGATGTCGTGACTCTGCAGATTGCCGCTGTGATTCTGGTGGTTGGGTTCCCGATCTTCTTCTACGGATATGCCCAACTCATCTGGATATGCATCGATCTTCTATTCAATACCGCATACAAGTTCGACCCTTCCCGCACACGCCATACCTAGGTCGGCGGCGTTGCCTGCGGCAACGGTGACCGGCCCTTATTTCCCCAGCCCTACACCCGTTGATTCGATAATTCAGGCAACGACAGGATATATCCATGACTTCCGCACGATCCATGATTAATGGCAGTGGTCGGCTCAAGCTCGCCGTGCAGCGTTCTGGCCGCCTCACCGATAACACTCTCGGTCTCCTCAAGAACATCGGTCTCAGCTTCGAAAGCTACGGCCAGCGTTTGTTCAGCCAGGCACGCAACTTCCCGCTTTCAATTCTGTACGCCCGCGATGACGATATCGCGGACTACGTGGAACTGGAGACCGTTGATCTCGGTATCGTTGGTCGCAATCTGGTGCACGAGCAGGAAGCCGATGTGGTGGAGCTGTGTGCTCTTGGGTACGGCTGGTGCCAACTGGTGGTTGCCGTTCCGAACGATTCGGAATTCGAGAAGCCAGAGGATCTGCTGCACGCACGCATCGCCACCAGCTACCCGGATTCCGCCCGGCGATACTTCGAAAGCCTCGGCGGTTCGCCGGAGATTGTGAAGATCAGTGGTTCCGTTGAAGTGGCGCCAGCACTCGGCGTGGCGGATGCCATTGTGGAACTCACCGCAACCGGTTCATCCCTGCAACTGAACGATCTCAAGCCGATTTACACCATTATCGAAAGTGAAGCGGTACTCATCGCCAACAAGGCTGCGATGGAGGACCCAATCAAGCGGGATGCCATCGATCGGCTAGTGATGCGCATTCAGGCAGTCGATGCCGCCAGCAAGTTCAAATACATCATGATGAACGCTCCGGAATCGAAGTTGGCGGACATCCGCGCAGTGCTTCCGGGCCTTAAGGCGCCAACGGTTGTTCCGTTGGCCGATCCGGGCTTTATTGCCATCCACACAGCAATCCGGGAAGATGAGTTCTGGGAGAAGATCGAGCAGCTTCGCGCCGCCGGTGCGACCGAGATCCTGGTCTCTGCGCTCGATAAACTGTTGCTGTAATACCTTTGTGGAAAGGCCCGGTGTTATGAGTAAGTCGATTGTTGGATATGTTCGTCCAGAAGTTTCACCGGCTGGTGCCTACAGACTTGCTTCCCGGCAGCAACATCCGGATAGCATCTTTCTCAATCTGAACGAATCGCCCTACCCGCTTTCACCGAAAGCGCAGGAGGTGCTGAAATCGTTCGATAGTGGTAACCGCTACCCGGATTTCGCGCAGGTCGAGCTTCGAACGGCCATCGGAAAGTACGTGGGATTCGCCCCCGAGCAAATTGCTGTTGGCGCGGGTCTCGACGATGTGTTCGCGATTCTCGCGACGCTTTTCGTCGGCCCCGGCAAGGAAGTGGTGATCTCCGATCCCACCTTCGGTGTGTACTCCACCTTTTTCCCGCTGCATGGCGGCAAGGTGGTGAATGTGCCACTTGGCGCTGCACCGGACTTCGCGCTGGATGTGGATGGCATCATCGCCACGGTGAACGACAACACCGCGTTCGTGATGGTTTGCAACCCGAACAACCCCACGGGCACGCTCTTTTCGCTGGAAGAAATCGAGCGCATCGTGTCCTCGGTGGATTGTCCGGTGGCAATTGATGAAGCCTATGCCGAGTTCAGCGGGATTGATCATCTGGATCTCGCCCGAAAATATGACAACGTCATCATTCTGCGCACGCTCAGCAAGTTCGCTGGTCTGGCTGGAATCCGCGTGGGCTATGCGATTTTTCCGGATGAAATGACGCCATACATCACAGCGGCGATGCCAGCCTTCGCCAATATTTCCGCACTCAGTGCGCAAATCGGTGTGGCCAGCCTCGAGGATTTGGACTATCTCTCCGCCAATCGTGATGAGCAAGTGGCTGAGCGTGAACGCGTGACATCGTTGCTCAACGAGATGCCTGGCATCACCGCGTACCCGAGTGCAACAAACTTCGTACTCTTTGATACGCCCGCGGAAGATAGCACCGCAATTCACGATGCGCTCGCCGAGAAGCATATCTATGTGCGTCGCTATGGTGCCGCAGAATGGGGCCTCGGTGGGCACCTGCGCGTGAGCATCGGCTTGCCGGACGAAAACACCGCCTTCCTGAACGCGCTCGAAGAAATCCTCGAATCCTGAGGAGGATCCATGACAACCAGAACCGCAACAATCGATCGCACCACTGGTGAGACGTCGATTAAACTGACCCTTACGCTCACCCCCGAAGGTGGTATCACGGCTGATTCCGGAGTGCCATTTCTGGATCACATGGTGCACGCGCTGTGTAAGCACGCCCGCTGGAGTCTGGAGCTCAAGGCAACAGGCGATGCCGCCATGGATCCACATCACACAGTTGAGGATGTTGGCATCGCTTTTGGCCAGGCGCTCAAGGCGGCCCTCGGCGATCGTATGGGCATCGATCGCTACGGCAGCGCCTATGCCCCCCTGGATGAAGCGCTGGCGCGAGTTGTCGTTGATGTCTCCGGACGACCGTTCCTAGAATTCGTAGCCGATATGCCTGAGCCGGTTATCGGAGTCGATTTCGCAGCGAGTCTTGTCGAAGAGTTCTGGCGATCAGTCGCCATGAATGCTGGCCTCACCATGCACATCGATCTCATTCGGGCACGGAACAGCCACCACGCTGCGGAAGCGATCTTCAAGGCAGCGGCAGTCGCATTGCGCACTGCCGTAGCGGTGGGAGGTCCGGATGGATCGATTCCGAGCACGAAGGGCATGTTGGGATGATTACCATCATCGATTACGGTGCGGGCAATCTGCGTTCGATTCGTCGGGCTATTGAATCTCACGGCGCCACTGCCGAAATCTCTGGCGATCCGGACGTAATCGCCAAATCCGATCGGCTTGTGCTTCCAGGTGTTGGTAACGCCAAAGCCGCCATGGATCAGCTTCACGCATCTGGCATTGCTGATGCCGTAGCAGATTCGGTAGCAAAAGGCAGTCCCCTACTTGGTGTGTGCCTCGGAATGCAACTGCTGTTTGGTAATCAGGAAGAGGGTCCAACTGTCGGTCTGGGGCTGATTCCTGGTGAAGCGGTCAAGCTCGCTTCGGATCACAAAATCCCTCACATGGGCTGGAATACCGTTGAGTTTACGGATCATTCCGTGCTGAGCGATCTCGCGGCGGCACCTTTCTACTTCGTTCACAGCTATGTTGTGCGGCCAGAGAACCCGCTCGATGCGGCCGGCATGACCGAATATGGCGATGGATTCGTGAGCATGGTTGTTCATCAAAACATCTGGGGAACCCAGTTCCATCCCGAAAAGAGCCACAATGCCGGGCTAGATCTCATCGGACGTTGGTTGAACACCTGAAATCCCGGAGAATAGACATGATTATCTATCCTGCTATCGATATCCGCGGAGGCAAGGCCGTGCGGCTTATCGAAGGCGATTATGACCGTGAAACGGTATTCGATGCCGATCCGCTCGATGCCGCGCTTCGATGGCAATCCGAGGGCGCGGAATGGATCCACATCGTGGATCTCGATGGTGCGCGCGATGGTGTTCGTGCCAACGCCGATGCCATCGCCCGCATCCGCAACGAAGTCACCGTGCCAATTCAGTTGGGCGGTGGACTTCGCTCTCTCAATGATCTGGCGGAAGTCGACGCGCTTGGTATCGACCGCATGGTGATCGGCTCAGCCGCCGTATCCAATCCGAAGCTGGTGGAAGATGCGTTGGTTCAATTCGGCAGCAAGATCGCTGTGGGGCTGGATGCCCGCAATGGCATGCTCGCAACACACGGTTGGACCGAGCAATCCACTGTTTCCGTTCTGGAAGCTGGAGATCGCTTCGCGAAGTTGGGTGTGGAGAACATCATCTTCACCGATATCGGTCGCGATGGTCGACTGGAAGGGCCAAACATAACCGCACTCATCGAGATGACCCAGAGCGTGGACGCCAACATTATTGCCTCCGGCGGCGTGAGCTCGTTGAACGATCTCAAGATGATCAAACGTTCGCGGGCTGCTGGTGTAATTGTCGGGGCGGCGTTGTATCACAAACGAATCACCCTCAAAGATGCAATCCAGATTGCTGCTGGAGGATAACCATGAGCAATAACCTGATGACACGCGTCATCCCCTGCCTCGATGTGAACGCTGGTCGCGTAGTGAAGGGCGTCAACTTCGTTGATCTGCGCGATGCCGGCGATCCGGTGGAAATGGCGCGCTTTTACAACACCGAGGGGGCAGACGAACTCGTTTTCCTCGATATCACTGCCAGTTCGGATAATCGAGACACCATCCTCGATGTTGTTCGCGAAACTGCCGATCAGGTGTTCATTCCGCTGACCGTCGGTGGTGGTGTGCGCAGCGTTGAAGATATGCGACGTCTCCTTGGTTCTGGTGCAGACAAAGTGGGCATTAATACCGCAGCAATCAATACGCCGAATCTAATCGATGACGGCGCTGCAAAATTTGGCTCGCAGTGCGTTGTGGTCGCCATCGATGCCCGACGTGTTGCGGATGAAAATCGCTGGGAAGTTTTCACGCACGGTGGTCGCAATCCGGCTGGCCTGGATGCGATCGCCTGGGCGAAGGAGTGCGAGGAACGCGGAGCGGGAGAGATATTGCTCACAAGCATGGACCGCGATGGAACACTGCAGGGATTCGATGTAGAGCTGCTGCAGGCCATGAACAACGAAGTGAACATCCCGGTCATCGCCAGTGGCGGCGCCGGCAAGATCGAGGATTTCTCTGAAGCGATTCTGGATGGCAAGGCCGATGCCGTTCTGGCTGCGTCCCTCTTCCACTTCGGTACGCTGCGAGTGAACGAGGTGAAGCAGCACCTGCGTGATTCCGGTATTCCCACACGTTTGGAGGCCGCCTCGTGAGTTTGCCAAATCTCAATTGGCCGGCTGACGGATTGATTCCGGTGGTGATTCAGGACGACGAATCCGACGATGTACTCATGGTCGGATTCATGAATCAGGAATCACTGGTGGCCACGCAATCGACAAATCAGGTGCATTTCTGGAGCCGGTCACGAAACGAGCTTTGGCACAAGGGCGGCAGCAGTGGCCACGTGCAGAATGTGCGCTCGATATCGGTCAATTGCGATCTGAACTCGCTTCTGATTCGCGTGGAGCAGATCGGCGCCGTTTGCCATGATGGTTACGCCAGTTGCTTTTACCGCGACGTAATGGACGATGGATCGCTGGAATTGAATCAGGATCGATTGTTCGATCCACGAGACGTGTACGGCGATGGTCTCGGCCTTGAGGGGCTCTCCCGCACGTGGTGGGGTGCCTACGAATGGCTGCGTGATCACGATCTGGAAACCGAATCGGGAACCAGCCGTCTCTTGCGCAACGCAGACACATCTGTCATCCATCGCATTCAGGATGAGCTTACCGAGCTTGCCGGAGTGCTGGATGGTACCCATCTGCATACCAACCAACGAGACGACTTTCTGCTGGAATCCAGCCAGTGCCTCTACTGGATCGCCGTGAGCGCGATTGGCATGGATCTACGGTTTGAAGAGATCCGGCCCGATCGCCAATTGGATGTGCAGGATGCCTCCGTAAATGCCGAAGTGGCTTCGCGAGTGCTGCGTGCCGAGGCAAAAGTGTTGGATAGCATGTCCACCGGTGTCGCCACGCACCTGATTCGAATCATTGCGGAGTGTGCACGCACGTTGGGGATCGATCCACGAGAACTTCTGGAACGAGATCTGGCAGAACTACGATCCAGGCCCTATCTGGCGGCGTTCTTCGCCGAGTAACTCAATCGCAGCCACTCGGCAACACCGGTGGCTGCGATTGAAACCAGGAACACCGCACCAGTAACAATCGCAGTCCTCAGCAGTCGGGGTTCGTTGTTCATTGTTGGTTCACTGACGGGATCGAGCGTGTTCACGGTTGCCGGGCCCTTGGCGTACGTGGGCGGAATCAGATAGGAATTGGTGACTTCTTCGATATTCGCATCGATGGTGTTTGCCACCAAACCAACCAGTTCGGGATCGTCACCAGAGACGGTGATTTCCACGAATCGGGCTCTGCGCTTGCTCTCAAACATCTCGCCAAATTCCTGACGGGTGAGTGAAGCCTGGGTTTCCTCTGGCAACTTGAGATACATCAGATCCCCAAGGACACCGGTTCGGAGGAGCAGATCCATATCGTCCAGCAATATGAAATCAAAATATGCCGGGCTATTGGCAACGGCAGGATCATCCAGCACGACATTCAACGTGAAGCTGGATTCATATTTTGGCTCCGGGGCGGTGAACCAGGTTATGGCGCCGGCGATGAGTGGAAACACTACCGCAATCCACCACCATCGGCGAAGTCCCTTTATCCAATCCCAGATATCCACTAATAAGCTCCACGGGCAAACAATACCGCTGGTATGGTTCGCAGAATGATCTTGATATCAAGCCAGGGCGACCAGTTCTCGGCGTAATAGAGATCGAGTCGCACCATTTGATCGAATGATAAATCGCTGCGGCCACTTACCTGCCACAATCCGGTCATGCCGGGCCGCACCAGGAGTCGCTGCTGGTGCCACGTTTGGTATTCCATTACTTCTCGTGGCAACGGAGGTCGTGGACCGACAAAGGCCATATCGCCACGGAACACATTCCAAATTTGCGGTAACTCATCGATGCTGAAGCGGCGGAGCCAGGAACCAGTTTTGGTGATGCGTGGGTCAACAGGGTTCTTAAACAGCCGGGTATCACCTCCGGATTCGTCGATTACGGCACTGCGAAGCTGATCGGCCTCGGTCACCATGGTGCGAAATTTCACGATCTCGAAAGCGCGACCGTACTGACCGATGCGTGTTTGCGTGTAGAACACCGGGCCATCGCTATCTCGTCGAATGAGCAGGGCAATGATTCCGGCAGGAATCGACAGCAGGAGAATCAACAGTCCAGTGAACACGATATCTGTCGTGCGTTTGAGCAAGGCGTTCCAGCCACGAATTGAGGCATCTCGCACACCGATGAGGGGTACACCGTTGATTTCGGCGATATCCACGCGGTCCATGCTAATTTGCAGCAGTTCGGGCACCACGCGGAACTGGACTCCCATGGAGCGGCAGCTTTCCACCATGGCGTCGATATCTTCATGGGAATTATCGGATTCGATAATGAAGACCTCGTGAATCTGCTGTTCTTCCACAAGGCTGGCGAGATCGCCGGTATTCCCCATTCGATCGGTCCAGCGAATACCGGCCTCGGTAGCGACGTTGATTCGAGGCAGATCAGATCGGTTGGTAACATATCCAACCAGGCGATACCCCCACTGGGGTTGCCCAAGAAGCGATTGCGCCAGGCGACGAGCATTCTCGGAATGGCCGACGATCAAAGCCCGGTCGACCCCCTCACCTTTCGCAAACATCCGCTCCCGCAAGAACAGCGTGATAGCGCGATGCACGAGCATGAGCGTGGTACCGATGACAAGCACATAGATGTATACGGCGCGACTTGGCGAGAATTGAATGAAGAATGCGAAGAGGATCACTATCGCAATGGAGATACCGAAGTTGGTAATGATGAGCGGTATGTAATCGCCCCAGGTTCGTTTGCGTCCCACGTGGTACACACCCTGAGCGAAGAACACGATGGTTGCAAAGATGATGGCCGCGAGCGCATGCCGAGCCCACTGACTAAACTCCAGGGTGTCTCTGCCGACGGCGACCATAGCGCCAATGCGGTAAGTGTAACGAAGCTCGTAGGCCAACCAAAACGCGACAAAGATGCTGAGCATATCCAGCACAAACGATATCGCCTGAATTCGCACCCCTAACCGAAACGATGGCCGATTCAGCGGGTTCGTTCTGGCGATGCCGGGAAGCTCGAGTTCGGCATGATTGTATTCATTTGATAGTGCTGATTTCTCTGCCATTATCCCCTGCAACATGGATTCGGAGCGCCAAATCCCTCTGCAAGATTATACCCCGCATGGCAGATGTACCCGGGTATCGTTTCGGACCGTATACTAATGGCCAACTGTGTACGTTCCACCACGGAGGGGCGATTGTATCAGGCAGAACGACAAGACGATCTACTACGGGCGCCTACCGCTGAGGAAATCGCGAGGCTCCACTCCTGGACTCAGGTGTTCCTCCAACGTTTGGTGGATGCCATTCTGCAGCCATTTACCTTTCTGGCCGCCGTTGTGTGGCTGTTTGGCGGCACCTATGCCGATGTAGCGGTGATCGCCGCGGCGGCAGCGATGTCCTACGCGCTCGGTTCAGTGGTGATGCCATTCGCGCTGGCGAAGGTGGATGATATCCGCCTGGTCCTGCTCGGTGCGAGTCTTGTACGCGCATTGGCTTCCGCCATCATCGCTATTGTCGGTTGGCGCTCGAGCAAGCTCGAGGGCGACGAAGTTGTTTTGTGGCTGGTTATTGGCCTTCTGTTCTATCAGGTCAGTTCGGCAGCAAACGTCAGCCGTAATCCACGATCCTTCATTGCCAATCAGGATCAGCCCACATCTGCCCGCAGCCGTCAGGTATTCGGCGCATTGGCCGGTGCGCTCGGTGGAATCGTGGCATGGCGGACGCTGGGTAACCAATCGTTCTCATTTGAGGATGCCGCCGGCATTCTGCTATTTCTCGGCGGTGCCGCCAGCCTTGGGAGTGTATGGTTTCAAATCACAGCCCCGGTGCGGTATCAGGATCTTCATCAAAAGCTACCCATCCCTGCATGGCGCGATATCGAGACGGTGCTTCAAACAGGGGAGATCCGCCGCTACATTCTCGTGCGATCGATGTTTGGACTTGCGACTCTGGCGGACCCGTTCCTCATCATCTATGGCATCAGCCAACTCCGCCTGAACCTCTGGTACATCGGAGCAGCGATGGTCGCAGTCGTACTTGCACAGGTCGTCGGCGGAGCGCTGTGGACCTTCTTTGGCGATATGCCCGGATCGCGCAAGGCGATTCAGTTGGCGGCAGTTCTCCGCTTTGGCGCGCTTACTTTGGCATTGGCGGTACCGTTTGTCGGCACATCGAGCTGGTATCGATCGACATTCGACACTCAGGCGCCAGCATCCTGGATGTTCGTGGCCGTGTTCTTCCTCATCGGATTGTCACAAAACACCTTCTCGCGCAACGAGCAGCATTACGCCATGAACCGATTGCGCGATGGTCGCCTCTTCCCGGCAATGGATATGGTGTTGAACATCGCTCTCATTCTTACCGCGCTCACACCGATTCTTGGTGTTTTCCTGATCGAAAGCACCAGCCTGCGTATGACCATCGCAATTGCCGCGGGCATCGCATTCGTTGCTTTCATTAGCACCGCATTCCTGATCGCGAGAAAGCGACTCCGTCGCAAGCACCTCACACCGGGTCTACGGGGACCTGTCAAGCCAGTGGGAGACCGGGCGGAACGTCGCGGTCGCGTGAAGATTAAGAGGATCAAGTAGCGCCATGAATTATGAAACATTTGCCCTCGAGCGCTGGATGACTCGGTGGGAACTTGAAGTAACCCACGATATCTGCGAAAGCGGTATCAAGCCACTGTCGCTCAGGGAAGTATTTTCTCTTCTGCCGAAGGATACTGCGGATACGTTGCGTGAGAAAATCGAGACTGTGCCACTCGGTTACAGCGAAGCCCGTGGAACCATCGGACTGCGAACTGCGCTGGCGGATACTTACCAGAACACATCCGCAGATGAAATTCTGGTTACCACTGGTGCAATTGAGGCGAACTTCCTGCTCTTCAATGTGCTGGTTCAGTCTGGCGATCACGTTGTCGTGGTCGATCCCGCATATCAGCAGCTGCAAAGCGTGCCGAAAGCATTGGGAGCCGAAGTTGATCTGCTCAGCGTGGTTCACAAAGATGGTAACTACTACGACCTGGATGAACTCCGGGCGCTGGTGACTCCCAACACGCGCCTCATTGTGATCAATACCCCTCACAATCCGACCGGTACGATGCTTTCGGATGATGACCTCAATCAGGTGATTGAGATTGCACGTGAGAACGATGCCTGGATTCTATGCGATGAGGCGTATCGCTGGATCGAGCATCCGGGCGGCGAATCAATTCCCGCGCCCATGCGCGGTCGATATGAAAAGGGAATCAGTGTGGGCACCGTGAGCAAGCCGTTCGGTGTTCCGGGGTTGCGCATCGGATGGTTCGCGGCGCCGGCAGAAATCGTGCAGGCAGCGTGGGGAGTTCGGGACTATGTCAGTCTCAGCCCAGCCAAATTGAGCGACATCATCACCACCGAAATCATCACCCTCAGGGATGCGATCTTCGCTCGAAACAGCGCGATCATCGGCGAGAACATGCAAACCGCCAACGCCTGGTTCGCTGACAATAGTGATCTGGTGAGTTGGGTTCCGCCGCGCGCAGGACTGCTGGCGATGATGAAGTACTCGGCCGACATCGATTCCACGACATTGGCGGATCGCCTGGCAGGCGAAGCCGGCGTGATGCTGGCGCCGGGCGATGCCTTTGGCATGCCTGGCACCCTTCGAATCGGTGTTGGGCAGGATCCACAGATCTTCCGGGAAGGGCTCGAGCGCACATCTGCGTTCTTGCGGTCTGTTCGCATCAACTCGTAGTGGCGATGCTACATCTCCGCCCCGGTGGAGGACTCACAGGGCCTCCACTACGACAATAAAAAATCGGGGCCGGATCATTGGATCCGGCCCCGATTGGTCTATCGATTACTCGTCCACAACCACTGTACGGCTCTGTTCGCGCACGAACAGGCTTGGATAGTACGGACCGAGCGCGCCCTTGCCGGAGGAGCCGCTGCCCTTCCAGCCGCTGAAGGAGTTGCTTCCCGGCCAGGCACCGGTGGTCGCCCCACCCTTGCGGTTGGCGTACACCACACCGGCCTCGATGTTATCGAAGAAGTACTCGATCTCGTCCTTATCCTCAGTGAAGATACCGGCGGTGAGACCATATTCAACATCGTTGGCTTCCTTCACTGCCTGCTCAAGGGACTCCACTGGAGCCACAGTGATGAATGGCAGGAAAAGTTCGCGCTTGAAGAGCTCGTTATTAAGCGGCAGGCCATCCACGATGGTC